>JAJQCU010000351.1:8897-9750 GCA_021202575.1 Lachnospiraceae bacterium | reverse complement strand
GCCTCCATCGCCACCGAGGCCAAGGTGGTGGAGAAGCTGGCGGCGGAGTTGGAGGACTGAGATGGATTTAACAGGTAAGACCGCGGTTGTCACCGGCGGCAGCAGAGGCATCGGAAGGGCGATCTGCATGGAGCTGGCCAGGCGCGGGGCGAATGTGGTGCTGTGCGCCCGGTCGGCGGAGGGCGCGGCCCGGGAGACGGTTGAACTGTGCGAGGCTGTCAGGGCTAAACAGGGATGCGGGTGCTCTGCGCTGACGGAAGGAGAATCTCAGGGTGAGCAGGAACAGGCATTTCAGACCATTGCAGTTCCCTGCAATGTGGCGGACGCAGCGGATGTGAAAAATCTGATGGAGACGGCCCGCAAAGCCTTTGGCAGAATCGATATTCTGGTCAATAACGCCGGGATCACCCGGGACGGCCTGTTGATGCGGATGAAGGAAGAGGACTTCGACGCGGTGATCGCTACGAATTTAAAAGGGGCTTTTCTGTGTATGAAGGAGGTTTCCGGCGTGATGATGAGACAGCGTTATGGGCGCATCGTCAATATCAGTTCCGTGGTGGGCGTCCATGGAAATGCGGGGCAGATGAATTACGCGGCCAGCAAGGCCGGGGTCATCGGTATGACCAAGTCCATGGCCAAGGAGCTGGGTAGCCGGGGCGTCACAGTGAACGCGGTGGCTCCCGGGTTTATTGATACGGATATGACGGCAGAGTTGTCCGGGGAGGCGAAGGAAAAGATGGAGGAGCAGATTCCTTTAAAGAGAACAGGCACTCCCGAGGATGTGGCAAAGGCGGTGGCCTTTCTTGTGAGCGATGAGGCGTCCTACATTACCGGACAGGTATTGGGCGTAGAC
>JAJQCU010000351.1:0-8887 GCA_021202575.1 Lachnospiraceae bacterium | reverse complement strand
ATTTTCGTGACTGTGCCGGGTGCGCCTGGTTAAGGGTATGGGCATCAGAGAGCCTGATTTGTGTGGACGATCGGTTTTATAGTGATATCTGCCTCAGAGGACATATTTGTCTGGAAAAGAAAAAGGATGGAGAGGGAATTCAGCATGGAAAAGAGAAGAGTAGTCATCACGGGCATGGGAGCGGTGACGCCGGTGGGCCTGACCGCGCCGGAGAGCTGGCAGGCCATACAGGATGGTGTGTGCGGCATCGCCCCGATTACCATTTACGATACGGCGGAGCGGAAGGTGAAGCTGGCGGGAGAAGTCAAAGACTTTGACCCGGCGGCGCTTCTGGGACGCCAGGAGGCGAAGCGTATGGCCAGGTTCACTCAGTTCGCGGTGACAGCGGCCAGGGAAGCACTGGAGGATGCAGGCGATCTGGGGCAAAAGGATCCCCTGCGCTGCGGTGTGATTGTATCCAGCGGCATCGGCGGCCAGGAGATCACAGAGGGAGAATATAACAGGGGACTGAAAAGGGGATTTGACCGTGTCTCTCCACATTATGTTCCGGGCGTTATCACCAATATGGCGGCGGGGCAGATTGCCATCATGGTCGGCTTCGAGGGCATGTGCAGCTGTCCGGTGACAGCCTGCGCCGGAGGCACCTACGCGGTGGGCGATGCCTTCCGCAGCATAAGGGACGGCTATGCGGATCTATGCCTGTGCGGCGGCGCGGAGGCTTCCATCACTCCTCTGGCGGTGGGTTGCTTTACCTCCATGAAGGCTCTCAGCGAGAGCGCTGATCCCAATCGGGCCTCTATTCCCTTTGATAAGGAGAGGGACGGCTTCGTCATGGGAGAGGGCGCGGCCATCTTATTATTGGAAGAATTATCTCACGCTTTAGAGCGGGGCGCGAAAATTTACGCGGAGGTAGTGGGCTACGGCGCTTCCTGCGATGCCTATCACATTACGGCTCCCAAGCCGGACGGCAGCGGCGCGGCGGCGGCCATGAGGCTGGCGCTCAGGGACGGGAACATTGAGCCGGAGCAGGTGGACTACATCAACGCTCACGGGACATCCACCCCTTTAAACGACGCGGGGGAGACCGCGGCGGTAAAGCTGGCTTTCGGGGAGCACGCAGGGAAGCTGATGATGAGCTCCACCAAGTCCATGACCGGGCATATGCTGGGCGCGGCGGGCGCGGTGGAGGCCATGATTACCGCCCTGGCGCTGCGTGACGGCTTTGCGCCGCCCACCATCAACTATCAGGTGCCGGATGAGGCCTGCGACCTGGATATCGTGCCCAATGCGGGACGTAAGACAGAGCTTAAGTACGCCATGTCCAATTCCCTGGGCTTTGGCGGCCACAATGGAAGCATTCTGATGAAGAAATGGGAGGCGTAGGGACATGGAACTGAATTCCAATCAGATCGCGGAAATTTTACCTCACAGATATCCTCTGGCGCTGGTGGACCGGATCACAGATTACGAGCCGGGAAAGTGGGCGAAGGGGCGCAAGTGCGTCTCTGTCAATGAACAGATTTTCTGCGGCCACTTTCCACAGGAGCATGTGATGCCGGGAGCGCTGATTCTGGAGGCTATGGCCCAGGTGGGAGCGGTGGCCATCCTGTCCGTCCCGGAGAATCAGGGAAAGATCGTCCTCTTCGGCGGCGTAAAAAACGCCAGATTTAAGCGCAAGGTCATCCCCGGTGACGTGCTGGAGATGGAGTGCGTGCTGACCAGACAGAAAGGCCCCGTGGGCTTTGGAGAATGTAAGGCAACGGTGGACGGACAGTTAGCCTGCAGCGCGGAGCTGATTTTCGCCATTGAAAATGAAAAGCAGTTCCCGGACACAGCACAGGAGGGCGGGGAAAATTCCACCGCGCCGAAGGAAAAAACGGAAGGAAAAGAGGCGTAATTCCATGCTGACGGACGCGTTTACCAACGTATACACCAAATTCAAACTTCATTTTTATCAGGAAATATTCGGGAGATTTCAGAACCGGGAGGCCAGCCTGACCACGGTGGAAACCTTCGCCATGGAGACCATTCAGGCGCTGGGAAGCCCCACGGTCAATGAGTTTGCCGCCTTTATGAGGATCTCGCCGCCCAACGCCGCCTATAAGGTGAACAGCCTGGTCAGAAAGGGCTATATCAATAAGGTTCAGTCCCCCACGGACCACCGCGAATATCACCTGGAACCAACGCAGAAATACTTTGATTATTATAATGTGAGCGCCGCCTATGTGGACAAGGTGATGGAGAGAATGAGCGAGCGCTTTTCCAGAGAGGAGTGCGACTGGATTGAGAATGTGCTGAACATCATCAGCCGGGAGCTGATGCCGGAGGTGAATATCCCTGAAATTAAGCGGGCCGATTAGGCCTGCTTTTGCGTCCGTAAAATGAGAGGCATCCACAGAGGAAAAGCCGGCGTCCACTGTGAACACCGCTTTTGCGTCCATGTAAATAAGCGGTATCCGAAGGAAAAGAAGCCATGTTTGGCCGTGAATGCCTTTTCAGCGTCCGCAGAGAAAAATGTGTATATTTTTTATGAAAAAAATATGAAATCGGCCTCTGTACTGGAAAAAGGGCTTACGGCCTGTTATAATGACCGGAACTGACCGGTTTTACAATTTTTTTGCGTGGTATCGTTGATTTTTTCGTATTATAATAGTATTCAAATATCTGAACCCGGCGCGGCAGGCCAAAGGATTACTGCCGGTAAAGCGCTGCGCCGGTCAGTCCGGAAGGCTTTTTATTGATGGAAAGAAAGAAAAAGGGAAAATATTCGTACAGGGCGGTAGTGGCTCTCTGTGTTCTGTGTCTGGCGGCGGCGCTGGACATCACATTCTCAGTCTACGCCTTTTTCAGTTACAGGAAGGAAATCAGGGAAAACGCGGCCACGGAGGCGGTGACGGAGGCGGCCCAGGCGGTATCCTTAGTGGATGAGCGCCTGGACAATCTGAAGAATTATTATCTGAATGAGGTGACCAGCACGGAGATACAGAATGTGCTGGAGAATCAGATCGATTATTCGGATTATGACTATTATTATAACGCCATGCAGGCGCTGAAAAGCCCCAATCTCTTCGCGGATTATATCAGCGGCTATACCTTTGTGAATTTCCAGACGGGCTGGGTGCTGTGCAGCAAGGGTATGTTTACGATTGACCAGGTTTTAAATCCGGAGCTTCTCCAGGAGCTGTTTGAGAACCGCAATGATTCCGTGGACAAAAATTACTGGTTTTACGACGGGGAATCGGAAGCTCTTGAGACCACGGACAGGGCCTGGTACGCCACGGTGGAGACCAGCGGCTTAAATCTCGTGCCGAACCTTCCCAGCGCAACCTCCAGCGTCTATGCTATGCTGTTAGTCAATGTGGATATGTCCGAATGGAGCAGCTGGCTGTCCCAGTGGGTCACGGAGACAAGGACAATAGTGGTTCTTGATCTGGATGGAAATCTGATCTACGCCGCAGACAGCATGGCGGCGGAGAGTGTCCGGGATCTGCGGCTTTCAGGGACGGATATGGAGTATGGCACAGCGCAAAGTATCGTGGTAGACGGCACCTCCTATATGATGTCGAAGGAAGTATCGACGATTCTGGGCTGGGAGTATTATGTGCTGGTGGACGTCAGCGCGGGCGCGACGGGGGGAGAGTCCTATCTGATCCTGCTGGGGATGACCCTGATTCTTTTGACCATCTGCGGGCTGGTGGTGACATCGTCCCTGATTTACCGGCCTGTGGGAAAGCTGGTGGAGGATATTTCCGGAGGCGATTCCATTGAGGAGAAAAATGAGCTGGACTTTGTGGCCTCCAGCTTTACGGATTTAAAGAATGACAAGGAGGCTCTGGAAACCGTGGTGCGCCAGCAGAGCGGCAGGGTGAAGGAGCTGTTCGGCTTCCGCCTGATGCGGGGCGAGATCACTTCCGACGATGAGTGGGGCGAGAGCCTCAAAAGCATGGGGCTTCAGGAGTTAAAATGCTACGCCACCGCCGTCATTGTGCTGGATCTGCGCACGGAGGAGGAGACGGAGAAGCTGTCGGAAAATGACGAGGACGTCATCTGCCTGAAAATGGTGGAGGAGATGCCGCCTGAGCTTTCGCAGCTGTCCTGGATACCACCTGTGTACAACGCCTGCGCCATCTTCTGCGTCTTCGCGGGGGAGGATGAGGGCGAGGTCCTGATCAAGGTCAATGACTTTTACCATGACATGAGGGCCTATGCCATTGGAACGTTCGGATTCAGCATCCTGATGGGGGTTTCCGCCACCCATAAGGGATACCGCAGCAGCTATGTGGCTTACAGGGAGAGTATTCACGCTCTGGCCTTCGGTGATCATGGCAGAGAGATATCCGCGGACGATGAGAGGGAGGAGGGCTGCTACTTTTATCTCCCGGGGGCCGGGGGAAAGGGGAAAGCGTCCACTGCTTCTTATGAAAAGGACGTCCTCACCGCCATCCGGGCGCTGGACAAGGACCAGTGCTATCGGGTCACCGACGAATTTACCCATTATCTAAGTGAAAATGTCGTTTCCCAGGATGAGACGATTCTGAGCATTATGCAGTATGTAAACGTGATTCTCTCGGAGGCGGTGGAGACCAGGGTCAGCATCGATAAAATCTACCCGGAGGGCCTGCGCAGGGTCTACAGCGAGCTGATCGAGGCGCCGGAGACCAACCGGGTGCGCCGCTATATCAAGTGGAAAATCATCGACCCGGTGATCGGGGCCCGGCTTCGGCTGATGGAGGACGACTCTTATAATATGATGGAAAAAATCGAGGGCATGATCCGCGAAAATAACGGCAATATCACCATCACGGAGTGCGCGGACGCGCTGGGGATCAGCCCCGCCTACATCTGGAAAATCTTAAAGATGGAGGGCGGCAGAAGCTTCAGCGATTATGTGGAGGAGTACCGGCTGGACGAGGCCAAGCGCCTGCTGTCCCAGACCAATATGACGGTGGCGGAAATCGCCGCCCGGCTGGGCTACAATAACGCCCAGAATTTTATCCGGTTTTTCAGCAAAATGACAGGCGTGACGCCCGGGAAATTCAGAAAGCTCTATTGACATTGCCCGGATTTTGTCCTATAATTCTTTTGGATTTTGGAAAAATTGATAAAAATCAGAAAAGCGGCTTTTTCTTTTTGTTATAAAATGGGGAAAGAGACGAAAGGCTCCGTGAGAAAGAGGCGCATGCAAAGTACATCAAAAATGCACAAAAATTTAAGAATTCTTTTAAAATAAACGAGATGATTATATACTTTATTCCATGAGCGGTAGTAAAATTGCACTATAAAAACGCTGCTGCGGCAGCAAAAAATTGTCAGAAAGGTGGTTTTCCTATGGCGAAAGAAAAGAAACCGAAAATCAAAAACGGGATGATGCAGATGCCAGACGGCCGGATGATGCGCGTGCAGAAGATGAGCACACCCGCTTACATGAAGCAGCATTTGTGGCTGTATCTGCTGTTGCTTCCCGGCGCGATCTACTTCATCATGTTCCGCTACATCCCTATGGGCGGTCTGGTCATCGCGTTCAAGGACTACAGCCCCTTTAAGGGCATCTGGGGCAGCCCCTGGGTGGGACTGTATCAGTTCCAGAAATTCTTCACCAACGGCGACTTCGGGATGCTGCTGACCAATACACTGGGTATCAGTTTGCTTCAGCTGGTTCTGTATTTCCCGATGCCGATTATCCTGTCCCTCTTTTTGAATGAGGGGCGGCATAACGGCTATAAGAGAGGGGGGCAGACGCTGGTTTACATCCCCCACTTCGTGTCCTGGGTTATTGTAGCCTCCCTGACCTATCAGCTGTTCAACGTGACTGACGGTATTATCAACCAGCTGTATGCCATGGTGACAGGCCATACCTTCAATATCCTGTCCAATGCCAGCACATTCTGGGGCCTGATCGTGGGCCAGGACATCTGGCGTGAGACCGGTTACGGCACCATCGTATTCCTGGCAGCCCTTTCCGGCGCCGACCAGGAGCAGTATGAGGCGGCCAGAGTGGACGGCGCGGGCCGCTGGAGCCTGATGTGGCACATTACCCTTCCCGCTATCCGCAGCACCATCATCATGATGCTGATCATGCGTGTGGGCAGCGTCTTAAGCACAGGCTATGAGCAGATCTTCCTGATGAGAAATGACCTGAATATCGCCAGGGCTGAGACCTTTGATACATACACCTACACCAAAGGTATTACGCAGGGCATGTACTCCTACTCCTCAGCTGTCGGCATGTTCAAATCCATTGTCGGTATGATCATGGTTATGTCCGCTGACCGCATTGCAAAGGCTTGCGGCGAGAGCGGTCTGTATTAAAGGAGGAGGTTGCTAATGGCTAAGAAAAGTAGAACAAAATCAGCAACTTTGGGCGTCAGTAAATTTGGCGTTGTAGACTTCATCATTTATCTTGTCCTGGGCCTGATCGGCTTATGCATGGTGCTTCCGTTCCTGTATGTGGTGGCTGGTTCCTTCGCAACGGAAAAGGAACTGACGGAGAGGGCTTTCTTTATCATCCCGACTGTCTGGTCCCTGAACGCCTATCAGTACGCGATTAATACGGCGCATATTCTGAGAGGACTGCGCAACTCCATCTGCCTGACTATTCTGGGTACGGTGACCTGTATGCTGTTCTCCATGACATTTGCTTATCCTCTGTCCAAGCAGCACTTCAGAGGACGTAACTGGATCATGAACATGGTAATTTTCACAATGCTGTTCTCCGGCGGTCTGATCCCCACCTATCTGGTGGTGACCTCCTACGGTCTGAGGGACAGCTGGTGGGCTCTGATTTTGATCGGCGCTATCAGCCCGTTCAACATGGTTATCATCAAGAACTTCTTTCAGGGTCTTCCGGTGGAGCTGGATGAGGCTTCCTATATGGACGGGGCCAATGACCTCCAGATTTTCTGGAAAGTCGCGCTGCCTCTGTCCAAGCCGGTCATCGCTTCCATTTCCCTGTTCTATGGCGTGGGCTTCTGGAATGATTACTTCAACGCGATGATTTATCTGGAGAGCTCGGAGAAATTCCCGATCCAGATCATGCTGCGTTCCATCATCCTGCAGAGCTCGACGATCGCGGATACAGTGACGGATTATGACATCAACGGCGCGCCTCCGGACAAGGCGGTGAAGATGGCCTGTACAGTAATTGCCACAGTGCCGATCCTGATCGTATATCCCTTCGTGCAGAAATATTTCACCCAGGGCGTTATGGTAGGTGCGGTCAAGGGTTAAGTGTGGCCTGATTTAAACGCTGCACAAGAGTGCGGTAAACTTAAAAGAATAATCAGGGGGATTCTGAGGAAGAGTCCTCCTGAGGATTCATATATACATATTTTTCATAAAAGGAGGAAAATTGTTATGTTTTTTAAATCCATTTCCCGCAGAGATTTCATGAAGGGAATGATGGTTGGCGGCGTTGCGGCTGCTTCCGCCGGTGTACTGACAGCCTGCGGTTCCAGCAGCTCCGAGTCCAGCAGCTCCGAGTCCAGCAGTTCTGAGTCCAGCAGCTCTGAGTCCAGCAGCTCCAGTTCTGAGGCCACTGAGACCACGGTGGAGCGTCAGACCATCACCTGGTCCGTTATTGATCAGAATGCCGGCAACAACAACGTTGGCGACTATGCCGACGAGATCATGCAGGACATCGAGGATTATGTGGGCCATGATCTGGAGCTGACCTGGGTATCCAACGATACTCTGACTGAGAAGAACTCTCTGTACATGGCAAGTCCTAAGACCATGCCCATGATCATGTCCTGGGGCGGCACAGTGACCGGCGACGTGGTATCCGCAGCCAACAATGGCGCTTTTGTTAACTTAAACGACTATGTCTGGGATGAGGCGAAGTATCCGAATTTGTCTCAGATGGCACAGAGCGTTGCGGACAACCTGACCGTAAGCGGCTCTCTGATCGCTATCCCCCGTACCCGTGTGGTAGGCCGTTATGGTCTGTCCTATCGTCAGGACTGGGCGGAGAAGCTGGGTGTGGAGCTTCCGGATGGCAATTCCGCGACCCCGGATGAAGTGCTGGCAATGCTGCAGGCCTTCACCAATGATGATCCGGACGGCAACGGCTCCAACGACACCATCGGTATGGAGATGACCTCCTACACTGGTCCTTTCGATATCATTCAGACCTGGTTTGGCTGCGGCAACGGCTGGGCAGAGGTAGACGGACAGCTGGTTCCTGTCTGGATGCAGGACGAGTACTTTGAGGCGGTTGAGTACATCAAGCAGATCTTTGAGGAAGGCTTAATGCCCGCTGACTTTGTGGACAGACCTACAGACTCCTGGTCCGATGGCTGCAAGAAGGGCGACAATGGTGTATTCATCGACGTGCTGGATTCCGGCAAGAGAATCTGGCAGTATTTTGCCGCTGATGATACATGGACCGCTTCCGTGGTAAATCCTGATGAGAACGCCACCATGGTTCTGTACGGCGCTGTGAATGGCCACACCCTGGCTACCGCCGGCTACAATGGCTTCTTCACCCTGTCCGCAACCACCTGCGATACCGAGGAGAAGATCGAGGCGGCTTTGACCGTGCTTGACAAGCTCAACGACGCCGAGATGCTGATCCTGACCCAGTACGGCCTGGAAGGCATCAACTACGAGTATGATGAGAACGGCTATCTGGTAGACACGGACACTGAGGACAGCTCTCTTGCTGGCAACTATCAGGGTCTGAATCAGCTGCTGGCGTTCCTGCCATCCACAGAGGAGACCACATCGCGTGTGAACGCTTACACAGATGAGTTTAACCAGGCGCAGAACGATGCTTATGAGGCTGCTCTGCCCTATGCTGAGATTGACCCGGCTCTGTCCTACAAGGTAAATTCCTCCGCTTACTCTGAGGATGGCGCAACCTTAGACTCCGAGGCTTCCACACTGAGAA
>JAJQCU010000354.1 GCA_021202575.1 Lachnospiraceae bacterium | reverse complement strand
TGTCCGTGCTCTCTGTCGCGGAGGTATTCGCTGCGGCCTCCTCCGTCACAGCATCCTCCGTCTCCACTCCGGCCCCTGCCGACACATCCTCAGCTTCCTCCCGCTCTTCCCCAGCTACGCTCTCCAGGTCAGGGATTTCCACCACATCCATATCCGTGATCGTAATAAGCGCGTCCTCCGCGGCCCGTTCTCCGGTGTCATCCGTCTCCTCCGCAGCGGCGGAATCTGTTTCCGCTGTCTGGGCGTTCACCTCCTGCGTTCCTTCCTCCTCCGTTTCCAGAATACTGTTCCTGGTAAATAATTCCGTTATGTAAGCTCCCACATCCGGCGCCTGAAATTCCTGAGGCAGATATGTCCTGACTCCATACACTACACCGATGGCCAAAAGCAATGCCGCAGCTGCTGCCGGAAATCTGCTTTTCCCTCGCCGTTCCGCGGGCGCCAGGCCCCTTGCCGCCTCCGCGCCCCTTCGATTCTTCGGTGCTTTCGTCTGCTTCTGCAGCTGTTTGCGATATTTTCCGTCTGTCTGTGCCGCCTCCGGTTTCCTGCGCGTTTTTTCCTTTTCCCGCAGGCGTTCCTTCTCCTTCTCCGCTTCCTCCGCGGCGGCCTGCTTTTTTAAATCCATATCTGCCTTTTTGGCAATGACCGGGTCCACGTCAGGCTCGCGTTCCTCCTGCTCCCGCTGCATCATAAACGCCAGCATGGCTTCGTTCCTGTCATAGAAAATAAAATATCCGTTCTGGGCAATCGCTTTGCTCCCATACCCCAGCCAATACAGATTCTGGCTGACGGTATCCGTTCCCACGATCAGCCCCACCAGCTTATAATCCGGAAACGAAGCCTGTCTTATTTTTTCCGCCTCCTCCCTCTGAATCAGGGACAGGGAGTCTGTCCGCGCCTTGCCCAGCCCCAGCAGGGCCGCCCCGAAGACCAGCGCGTATTCCACTGTCTTTTCCTTCTGTATGCAGCCATACAGGGCAATCTGTTTTTTCTCCTGCGGATAATCCTTGTCCAGCTGCCGGAGATAAGAAATGCAGTAGTCCTCCAGGTACATTTTCTTATGGGCAGACACGGTACCTACCTGCGTCGTATGTTTTGGTATTTCCATGGCAATGTCCTCCTTTTTTGGAGTCACTATACCACGCCCAACTAAAAAAATATGTCAAAAGCAATGCGGATATCCCCTGTTTTGGCCGACAAAAATCGCTCCGTGTCTCCACGGCACGAAGCGACATAATATCGATTCCTGTGAAGCAAAAGACTGCATTGATTTTTCTCTCTGTTCCGGCGCCTTTCTCTTCACGGATGTCCCTTTTTAAAACCTGACGTGAAATCCCTCCTCATTTATGACATCCATGTCGCTTTCCTCCACGTGCTCGATCTTCATCCATACGCTGGAAAGCTGAACCCTCCGGATATAGGTATCCACCAAGTCCTTTGGTCCCTGCACCTCCATTTCCACCGTCTCATCGTAATTATTGCGCACCCAGCCGGTCAGCCCATACTTTTCGGCCACCCGGGCCGCGGTATAGCGAAAGCCCACGCCCTGGACCCTGCCCGACACCAGAAAATGCTTTCGTATGGTCATAATTCCGTCCTGCCCTCCAGCGCACGCAAAAGTGTGACTTCGTCAATATTTTCCAGATCTCCTCCCACCGGCACGCCGCTGGCGATTCTGGTCACCTTAATACCTGTGGGCTTCACCAGCTTGCTGATATACATGGCGGTGGTTTCCCCCTCCAGGCTGGAATTGGTGGCGATAATCAGCTCGTCCACATCCCCCTGCAGCCGCTGCAGAAGCTCCTTTAAACGGATATCCGAAGGGCCGATGCCCAGCATGGGAGAGATGGCGCCGTGCAGCACATGGTAAACGCCCTCATATTTGCCCGTCTTTTCGTAGGCGCTTAAGTCTCTCGGATTCTCCACCACCATGATGGTCTTATGATCCCGCTTTTTGTTGGCGCAGATGGGACAGAGCTCCTGATCCGTCAGAGTAAAGCATTCCTTACAGTACTGTACATGCTCCCGGGCCTCGGTTATAGACCTGGACAGACTCTCCGCCCGCTCCTTCGGCATATACATGATATGAAAAGCCAGCCGCTGGGCGGTCTTATTTCCGATGCCCGGCAGGGCGGACAGCTCTTCTATTAACTTGTTCATGTAGCCGCTGAACACGTCCATTTAAAAACCGTATCCTCCCATGCCGCCGGTCATTTTGCCCATCAGGGCCTCGCTGTCCTCATCCACCTTCTTCATGGCCTCGTTGACAGCCGCCAGAATCAGGTCCTGCAGCATTTCCACATCCTCCGGGTCCACTGCCTCCTCCGCGATTTTCAGGGCTGTCAGCTCCTTTTTGCCGGTAACGGTTACCTCCACCGCTCCGCCGCCGCTGGTTGCCGTATAGGTCTTGGATTCCAGCTCCTTTTGAGCCTCCTCCATCTGGCGCTGCATGCGCTGCGCCTGCTTCATCAGATTATTCATATTGCCGGGCATGCCCATGCCGCCCGAATAGCCTCCGAGGTTTGCAATTTTCTCTTCCTTCCTGTTAAACCAGCCTCACCGCGGGCTTTTATTCCGCCCGTCCGCTGCTTCTCCGCTTTCATTTCATCTTCTTTTTCTCTCTTCTGGTTGAGCGTCGGCCGCGGCCCCGCCGTTACTCCTCTTCCGTCACATCCATCCGGATGAACTCTGAAATATCCGGATAATTCCGCTCAAATTCCATCTCATTTCCAACCGGAACCACCGCGACCCGGATATGTCTTCCCACGGCTCGCTCCAGAATATCCTCCAAAGCCGTCACATGCTCCGGATATTTCACAAAATAATCGCTGTCATACCCGTCCGGAATACCGACAACAAGCTCTCCTGCCTCCGACACCGACAGCTGGGCGGATTTCAGGCTGGTTTTCATCAGCCCCTCCGTATTTTGCCGGATAGCGGGAAATCGCCGGATAACCTCCTTTATCTCCTGTGGTGTGGCCGCCGGAATGGGAGGCCTTTCCACCTTCTGCTGCCTCTCTGACCCGCTTTCCCCGCCAAAGGCCGCTCCCGGATTCTCTCCGGAGCCTGACATCACAATCCCCCTCTCCAGCTTTTCCTCCACCGTGCGCACCCGGTCTGAGAGCGCCTCCGTGTCGATTTCCATCTGCGGTTTGCACAGCTTAATCAGCGCAATCTCTACCAGCACCCGCTTATTGCCGGAATAGCGAAGCTGTCCTGTCAGCTCAGACAGAATACGGATATATCTCAGCAGCCGGTCCACATCCAGCGCCTGGGCTTCCTCGCGAAGCCTGGCCAGATTATCACCAGACACCTCCATAATGTCCTCCATGGCCCGTATCTCAGCTTCATCCCCATCGGACAGAGAAGTCTTCAACAGCAGAAGGTTGCGCAGATACCAGGTCAGGTCCAGCACAAACTGGGAAAGATCCCGTCCCTGCACCACCACATCCTCCAAAAGCTCAATGGCCCGCACCACGCTGCCTGAAAGGATGGCCCGCACCAACTCTGAAAATACGCCTGTATCCACCGCTCCCAGCACATCCAGCACCTTGTCAAAGGTAAGCTCCTCATCCATGTGAAAAGCGATGCACTGATCCAGCAGGCTTAACCCGTCCCGCATGGAACCGTCCGCGCTCTTTGCCAGATAACGCAGCGCCCTCTCCTCGATGACCACGCCCTCCGCGTCTGTGACCTCCTTCAGCCGCCCGGCCAGAGTGTCAATGGAGAGCCTGCGGAAATCATAGCGCTGGCATCGGGACAAAATGGTGATCGGAATCTTATGCACCTCTGTGGTCGCCAGAATAAAAATCGCGTAGGAGGGCGGTTCCTCCAGGGTCTTCAGCAGAGCGTTGAACGCGCCCGGCGAAAGCATGTGTACCTCGTCAATGATATAGACCTTATACTTTCCCTCCGCGGGAGAATAGCTCACCTCATCGATAATCTCACGAATATTATCCACACCGTTGTTGGAGGCGGCATCGATCTCCACCACATTCATGCTGGTGCCGGCCCCGATGGATCGACAAGCCGCGCAGACGCCGCAGGGGCTGCCGTTCACCGGAGCCTCACAGTTCACCGCTTTCGCGAAAATTTTGGCCACAGAGGTCTTGCCCGTGCCCCTCGTCCCCGTGAAAAGATAGGCATGGCCG
Source organism: Lachnospiraceae bacterium (assembly GCA_021202575.1). Lineage (GTDB taxonomy): Bacteria > Bacillota > Clostridia > Lachnospirales > Lachnospiraceae > RGIG6307. Next base: position 5,602 of record JAJQCU010000354.1, on the reverse strand, counting down.
ATTCTGTCCGCTTTGATCTGATTTCGCAGGGTTGTCACAATATGCTCCTGCCCCCGGACCTCCTCAAAGGTGGCCGGGCGGAATTTTCGATACAGTGCCGTGTATGCCATGCTCTCCCTTTCTGACAAGGCCTTCCCGGCCACACGCAGAGGCAGAAAGTTTTGTGCCTCTCTCAGTCATAATGCAATCCAAACAGGCTGCCGGACTGCAAAGATTTTACATCTCTCTCATGGCAACCGCCGGGCTATTGACCCGGCGGTCCCTAAACCAAATTCCCGATTCTCCCTCAGTCTCCGAAGGAAATCCCCAGCATCTTCGCTTCCTGAATAATGGTAGCGTCCGGGGACAGATACTTCAGCTTGCCGGCCACATCCTCCAGGGATACGCGGACAATCTCTCTGTCCTTATAGCCCACCATAAAGCCAAACTGCCTGTCCAGGATCAGCTTGCCCGCTTCCGCGCCCAGACGGCTGGCAAACACACGGTCATAGGGGCAGGGGCTTCCGCCGCGCTGCACATGGCCAGGAACAGTCACTCTCACCTCGCGGCCGGTCTTTTCCTGAATCTTCGCCGCCACCTCATAGGAGACGGAAGGATAGGGATAATTCTCCATCTTCTTCTTCATTTCCTTCTTGGACAGCTTGGCGTCCTCCTTGGAAATGGCGCCCTCCGCCACAGCGATGATGGTGAAACGGCTGCCGTTCTTGTCCCTCTCCTCGATCTTTTTGCAGACCTTATTGATATCGTAGGGAATCTCGGGAAGCAGAATGATGTCCGCGCCGCCGGCCATTCCGGCGTTCAGCGTCAGCCACCCTACCTTGTGGCCCATGACCTCCACGATGAACACACGGCCATGGGAAGCGGCTGTGGTATGAATGCAGTCGATGGCGTTGGTGGCAATGTCCACCGCGGACTGGAAACCAAAGGTCATGTCCGTGCCCCACAGATCGTTGTCTATGGTCTTGGGAAGGGTGATGATATTCAGTCCCTTCTCCCTCAGCAGATTGGCAGTCTTATGAGTGCCGTTGCCGCCCAGAACCACCAGGCAGTCCAGCTGAAGCTTATAATAATTCTGCAGCATGGCGTCCACCTTATTCAATCCGTTGGCGTCCGGCTTCTCGATCTCCTTAAACGGCGTCCTGGAGGTGCCCAGCATGGTGCCGCCCTCCGTCAGAATACCGGAAAAGTCCTTACCGGTCAGCATCTTAAACCGGCTGTAAATCAATCCCTGATAGCCGTCCAGGAACCCGTAAATTTCCAGCGGTTCATCGCTCATGTTCAGAAGCGTCTTTACCACACCTCTCATCGCCGCGTTCAGCGCCTGGCAGTCGCCGCCGCTCGTCAGCATGCCTACTCTCAGCATAACTCTACCTCCCAGAATAAATTTCTCAGCCTCTTTACCGGTTCTGCCGGTTTTTGTAATTACACATGCCGAACACTGTAACCCCGCGGCATGCCGGATACCAGCGGCCGGATTGCCGGTATCCTTCGTGCTGTTTTTAATCTAGCACATTTTTTTCTTATTTACAATGACTTCTTTCCAACCCGAAAATACATTTTACTATTATTCGTTACTATTCACAGCCATCGGAAAATACAAGCAAGCTCAACGTGCTTACACAAGGTACACCCTACGGGTGCGCCCACATGCGCAAAAGCACCCGCTGTCTTCGTTTCGCTTATTTTCCGGCAAGCCAAAAATTCCTTGCATTTACTGTCTCTTTCTGCTACATTTTTTTCAGAGCGAAATAAGCTTGCACCCACGATGTGCTTCACTGGCCCCGCAATCCATAATATACTGAAGCGACTGAAATCGTTTCCTGTTTGATTAAATCAGAAAGCTGCCATATAATGCGCAATACCACCTTGACCCCCGATGAACAATTCATGACGGAAGCCCTCCGGCAGGCCCGGAAAGCCGCTGCTCTGGACGAGGTTCCCATTGGCTGCGTCATCACGCTGGGGGGAAAAATCATCGCCAGAGGCTACAACCGCCGCAATACCGACAAAAGCGTCCTCGCCCACGCGGAGATTGCCGCCATCAGAAAAGCCGCCCGGATTGTGGGCGACTGGCGGCTGGAGGAATGCACCTTATACGTGACCCTGGAGCCCTGCCAGATGTGCGCGGGAGCCATCGTCCAGGCCCGGATTCCAAGAGTGGTCATCGGCGCTATGAACGCCAAAGCGGGCTGCGCGGGCTCCGTCTACAATCTGTTGCAGGAGCCCCGCTTTAATCATCAGGCTGAGATCACTTACGGAGTTTTACAGACGCAGTGTAGCGAAATGCTGACAAAATTTTTTACTGAACTGAGACAAAAGAAGAAAAGGCAAAATACGGATACCATTTTTCAGGGCTCTGAGGCATAAAACGCAGTGATATGCCGGTACCTTTTTCTTTCCATTTTTCAATCAAGGAGGTCTCTATGGCAAAAATTTATTGGGCGGGAGATTCCACCGTACAGTACAATGACATCACCACCTATCCCTACGCGGGCATCGGACAGGCCATGCACCTGTTCTTAAAGCCCGGCGTGGAGGTAATCAACCGGGCCAGAAACGGCAGAAGCACCAAAAGCTTCCTGGATGAGGGGCGGCTCGCCCTTATCGATGCCGTGATCTCAGAGGGAGATTTCTTTTTCATTCAATTCGGTCACAACGATGAAAAAATCAAGGACCCCGCCCGCTATACGGAGCCTTATTCCACTTTTAAGGAAAATCTGAAAATCTACATTGACGTGGCCCGCAATAAGGGCGCGTACCCGGTTCTGATCACGCCGCTGGAGCGCCGTTTTTTCGCAGAGGACGGGAAACTGACGAAGGGGGAGCACGGCGATTATGTGGCGGGCATGAAGCAGACCGCCGGGGAAGAAAACGTTCCCCTGATTGACCTGAACGCCATGAGCCGGGCGGAAATGGAAGAAGCCGGGCCGGAAGGGACAAAGAGGTGGTTTATGCATGTACCCGCCGGGATCTATCCCTCCTGCCCCGAGGGCAAGGCGGACAACAGCCACCTGCAATACAACGGAGCCGTGGTGTTCGCCGGCTGCATTGCCAGAGGGCTGAAGGCTCTGGGCGGCGTCTACGCTGATCTGCTGCTGGACTGGGGAGAAGATTCTTCGCGCGGACTTGCCGCGGAGGCCGCGTTTTTGAATGACAGCAATCATTGAGTGCGGAGTCGTGTTGGCTGTCAAGTCAGCTGAGAATCAGTCACTTCCCCCATATAAGCCAAAAGATAAGCTGTGCTTTTGCGCATATGAAGTGGAATCGGCTGCGAATAGTAACGCTGAGATAGCTGATAGAGATAGCCGAGATAGCCGAGAGGCAAACTTTTCATTGACAAGCAAAAGAATTTTGTATAAGATAAATAAGCGCATTGATTGGGGCGGAGGCTCCTGCAGCCGGCCATTTCGTGCAGTGATGAAGTTTGGGTCTTACGCAAAGCGAACCTGCGAACCGTGTCAGGTCGGGAACGAAGCAGCACTAAGCAGAATTTCCTTGTGACGTAAGGTAGCCTGGCGGAGCTGTGCGGGTGGTAACGTGCAGGAGTTTCTCCCCCAGTCGATGCGCTTTCATTTTTCTTCAGAAATATTCTTTCATTGCGTTTATTCTGTGTGGTGTGCGGCATGCCGCGCTTATAACGCCCCGCCCATGACTTTTCCGGAAAGGAGTCCCATGTCTGAGCTGTGTGCCCTCTGTCCCAGAAACTGCAAAGCTGACAGATCCGCGGGAAATGTCGGATTCTGCGGTGTACCCAATGAAATTTATGTCGCCAGAGCCTCCCTTCATATGTGGGAGGAACCCTGTCTCAGCGGTTCAAACGGCTCCGGCACTGTTTTTTTCATGGGCTGCAATCTGAAATGCGTCTACTGCCAAAACCATACAATTGCGCTGGGGTCCGCAGGAAGCGCGCAAAACACAAAAACTATCGTCCAACAATCATCCGATGCCTCCAACCGTCGCGGCAGCAATTTCCCGCTGCGTGGAAAAAGGCTCACTCCTTCCGGTCTGGCGCAGGTCTTTTTACGCCTCCAGCAGGCCGGCGCCCACAACATCAATCTGGTCACTCCCAGTCATTATGTGCCCCAAATTCGACAGGCTCTCCTTCTGGCAAAGGCGGACGGCCTGACCCTGCCCATTGTCTACAACAGCAGCGGCTACGAGCTGCCGGACGCCCTGAAGCTTCTGGACGGCCTGGTGGACATCTACATGCCGGATTTCAAATATATGTCTCCCGCTCTGGCCGCCAGATATTCTCACGCCCCGGACTATCCGGAAATTGCGAAGGCCGCCCTGACTGAAATGTACCGGCAGGCGGGGAAGCCGTTATTTGCTAAAGCAGCTGACAGGCCTCACGGCCCCGTCGAAAAGCAGGACAAAACCGCCGGGCAGAATGACGTCTGCGTCGCCGAACCCTTGATGACCCGCGGCGTCTTAGTCCGTTATCTCCTTCTTCCCGGCTGCCTGAAAGACGGAAAGGCCGTGCTGGAATATCTCCACACGACCTACGGCGACAATATTTACATTTCCATCATGAATCAGTATACGCCCCAGCCCGCTCAGCTTGCCGGCTGCCCGGAGCTCAACCGCCGTGTTACCTCCTATGAATACAATTCCCTGGTAGACTACGCCCTCACCCTGGGAATAGAAAATGCCTATATTCAGGAAGGCAAAACCGCCAAGGAGAGCTTTATCCCGGATTTTGAGGACGCGGGTTTTCTCTGATTCATCTTATTCTTATATCTGCCGCAACATTTAGATTGCTGAATGGCCGACCCGACCATCTATTTTTTTTCGCAAATCTGCAATGTATACCCCAATGGCGCAAGCAATTTCAGCAATGTATCAATCTGCGGCGTGGACTTCAGGCTCTCAATCCGCGCAATTGCCGGTTGTTTCACTCCACTGAGCTCTGCAAGCTGCCTTTGCGACAATCCTTTCGCCTCCCGCGCCTCCACCATTTTTTTTATTAAATCCGCCTCAAATTTAACTTTTTCCCTCTCCTGCGGCGATACCCTCTCCTCATCCGCCATGTATTCTGCAAAGGATCTTACTTTTTTCACGCCTTTTCACTCCTTGCCATAAAATCTTTCCATTTTTTCTTTGCCCTTGCCAATTCTTTTGGAGGCATTTTCTGTGACCGTTTCACATAATGATGCAAAAGAACAAATGTATTATTTCCCCAGTAAAAGAAAAACACACGGTTTTTTAATGGTCTTAATTCCCATATCTCGCCTTCAATGTGCTTCACATATGGCTCCCCTATCCTCGTCCCGCATTCAGCCAAGACAGAAATATAAGCCAAAATCTTTTCTCTGTTTATTTTAGCGTTTTTACTGGTTTTGCTTTCTTTTTTTAATTGGTCTAAGTAATCAACAATCTCCGAATTTCCATTTTTATCGGTATAAAATATTACTTCGAACATCCCCTCATTCTCTTTCTTTCAAGATAACATATTAGTTATCTATTGTCAACAGCAGCCTTGAGTAATCTCTTTTTCTGAAATTCCTGGTTTTATATAAAAAGCACCTCCTTCCTCGACCTTGCAGAATAACGACACATTCAGCACTTTAAATTAAAAAATGATTGAGACGCTTTACAAGCC
>JAJQCU010000386.1:2026-9858 GCA_021202575.1 Lachnospiraceae bacterium | reverse complement strand
ACAATTTTTTTCAATATTTTCTTTACTGCCTCTGTCCCGGATATTCACATCCCTCAGCGACAGCACCGCCCTCACCGGCTGCTCCGTTCCAGTATGTATCTCAAGCTCCGCTTTCTCTTTCTCCACCCGGGTAAGCACATGTACCTTTTCCCGCTCCAGATGCACCTCCGGCAATACCTCCAGAAACACCTTCCGGTAAATCCCCGCCCCGCTGTACCACCGGTCCGCGGGCAGAGCCGTGTTATCCACCTTCACCAGAATCCGATTTTTCCCGGGGCGAACCGCCTCCGTAATATCCAGTGCAAACGGACTGTAGCCGTATTTCCCGCCGCCCGTACAAATATCATTAACCCAGACGGTACTGTTCTCATAGACGCCGTCAAAACACAGACGGTAAACCGCGCCAGGCAATACCTCATCCAGCACAAACTCCCTCTGATACCAGCCGATCCCCCAACGGTCCAGCTACCCTTGCGCCGCGCCCGGTGTCATTTCCCTGTTAAAAGGACTCGCAATCTGCCAGTCATGCGGCAGCGTCACCGGGACATAATCCAGCTTCTCCGCCGCCTCCTTCTCCATCGGTTCAAAGCCCCGGTGCAGAGCAAATTTCCAGTTGTCATTCATGGTGATGATTCTTCGCATATTTTCCCTCGTTTTGACTATTTTATTCCATCCCTTCTTGGGCCGCTTCTTCATGCTTTTCTCTCTGGTTCATACCCGCTTTTCCGGTTTTCGGGGATATACCGAAAGCATCCGGCACTTTCGCCTCTTCCAGCTCCGCGCACATCAGCAAAAACGCACCCACCCCGTGCAGATCATTTGTACTGCAGGGCCGCTCACAGTAAAAACGATAATCTCCCACTCCGGTACCGACACAGACATGGTTGACCAGCAGATCCCCGCCGTCCCATTCCAGGCTTCTCACTACCCCATCAAATGCTCTTTGAGCTGCGTCAAGCGCCTCCTCGCCCACCAGGCCGGTTCTTGCCGCACGAGCCAGCCCCGCCGCAAACAGGCAGGAACAGGAATTCTCCAGCCAGTTGCCTTCCATGCCACCCTTATTGACCACCTGATACCAGCGGCCGTCCTCGCTCTGGAAGCGCATCACGCTTTCCAACAGGTCCTTTACCACGGCAGCCAGCGCCTGATAAGCAGCCTGTCCCGGCTCCATCTGTGCCATCACATCCTGTACGCCCACCGGCACCCAGCCGATGGATCTTCCCCAGAATTCCGGGGCGAGGCCGGTCTCTTTGTCGCACCACGGTGCCTGACAGCTCTCATCCCAGGCGTGATACCACAGCCCGGTCTTTTCATCCCAGGTATGCTCCCGCATCAGCAGAATTTCCTTCACTATCTCTTCCATCAGCTCCGGCTGATCAAAGCGTCTGGCATACTCCGCCGCGAAGGGTCCCAGCATATAGATCCCGTCCAGCCACATCTGCCGCTGGAAACTTACCTTATGATAAAAGCCGCCGCACTCACAGCGCGGAATATCCTTAATCTGCGCAGCTACATTATTAAGGCACGCCAGATATTTTTCATCCCCGGTCGCGTCCAGCAGCGTATAGAGCAAAATTCCTGGCTGAATATCATCCAGATCCGCGTGATCGTAAACTTTGATCTTCCCGTCCGCCGTAAATACCGAGTCCACCCATTCCGCGGCGTAATCTAGGTACGCCCGATCTCTCGTCAGCCGCCAGGTCTTCAGTACGCCTGAGAGGAATACCCCCTGATGATAGTGGAAGTGCCCCTTCGGCGGCAGATCAACCGCGGCATATTTTCGCATCATAGTGTCGCAGGCCCTGCGGGCGTAGTCAAGCGGTGTCAAAGCAGCTGTTGCTTGCATTTTCATATTCTCCTTTGCTCGTAAAGCCTGGTCATGTCATGCCCTCCTATCCAGACGCGAACGATCCCACAAGATTTTCTACTATGAATGCCCATCATCCCCCTCAAGGAAATCATACCTGAACAAGCTTCTTATTTCAACGTTTAAAATTTTAATTCACCTTTCCAGCCACTCTGGAATAAACTCCAGGCACATCATGACATTCAGACACCACTGCGATGTAGAATTTGTGCTTGTCCAGGGAATTTCTTTCATGGAAGTTCCATCTTTTTTGGGTTCTTCCGCAATTGTCCGTAACTACCCTTATTTATACATCATCTTCGCCGCCAAAAGTTTCCGGCTTCCTCGCCCGTACATTGTGCGTTTGACCATCTTCAGTTTGCTGTTTGTTCCCTTACAAATCCATTTGACAAATCGCTGGCAACTGCATTTTCTACTGCTTCAATGTCTTTCTCCAGCCCTGCAGCAAAACGTGACAACCCCTTATATTGTGATGACTTGTATTTTTCAATGAACAGGTACAGCATCGGCATGTTCCGCTTATCAAATATTTCCCTGAATTCCCGGATACAAACAGCTAACTCCGAGAGCACTGGATACTCCTTCATTAAGTATTCCCTGTGGTATGGCGTAAGATTTCCGCCCATCCACAAAAACCGGAATATACCTGGCCTCGTCACATGGTCATACTTTTCCAGCCGTTTCCTTTCTCTTACTGCCTCTGGAGAAGAACTTTTATATACGGATACATCAATTCCATTCCCTTTAATCAGCTTATTCATATAATCATACGCTGCTGTCTTCGAAATCTGGCAGCCTGCAGCAACCAGCTCCTGGTATACATCTGCCCTGCTCATTCCTGCTGAAAGCGACTTCACAATCATATCATAGTGCTGGTCGACCCTGCTTCGATACACTTTCCGGCACAACGCTTCATAATCCCCCTCCGCGTATTTGCTGACTGTATTTCGGCTGCAATGAAGCTTTTTTGATATTTCCCGTTTTGAATACCCCGCAGCAAGATGCTCCTTTATGTCACGGTATAGTTGTCCACATTGCTCCGAATATTCGGGATGGTTATCCACATCGCTGCCGGTTTTTTTTACCCGCGTCTTCCTCCGCAGCAGCATCGTCCCCTCTACTGATGTTTTCTTCCTGTACGGGAATCTTTACATCCGCTGGGATTGTTCCATTTATAATTTCTTTCACTGCCTCCAGAAGATTTTGATGGAGATGAAAACGGTCTGCCACCTGCATTGCATCAGGAAGAACCTCCTGTATTGCTGCTGCATACGCACTGGCTCTGTCACGCGTCACTATCTTAACATGTTTATTGTTTTTCAGCCATTCTTTTAAAGTATTTCCATCCCTTCCTTCCAGTATTTCGACTGGTTCATGTGTTTGGGCATCCACAATGATTGTCCCATATTTATTTCTCTTTTTGAATGCAAAATCATCAATCCCTATCACACTTCCGCATTCCGGTTTCTCCTGTGCTTCATACCGCTTTAACAGCAGACGGATGACAGTGTCCCCGCTGATCTTTATATTCATATTCTTGCAAATTCTTGCGCAGCCTTCGCAGCTTGTCTCCAGCGCCAGGGAACAGACCAGGTCTTCGCATCTGTCTGTCATCCGGCTGTAATAGTCCAGGAAACCACCGATATTTTCTACGAATGTAGTAATACTGCATTCCGGGTTATCACACTGGTACTCGTATGCGCTGACATGAAGCCATGTCGTCCGTCCCAGTATGGGCAGGTCCTGGACTTTTCTATTGTAGGTGCCGTGTACATGTGTAGACACAGTTTTACACTTTGGGCAGCTGCATTCCCTTTTGGTTTCAGCAAACATCCGCAGGGTTATTTCCTTTTTATCAGTAATAACCTGTTTAAGCGTCAGCTCTTTCGGATAGAACTGCTGCAGATTAATTTCATTCCCAAGCTGGCTGTACATTGCAAAACCTCCGCCAAAATATATAAAAAATTATACTATATTTTGAGGAGTAAAACAAGCCACTTTACGGATAATTGCGGAAGAACCCTTTTTGGACCGCATATTCCTGCAGTTGATAGCCCTCCTCTCCGTTTCGGCTCAACACCTCATCCAGCAGAATCCGCCATGTCTGTCTGCCCAGAGCCTCATCCCCGCTTCTCATGGCGCTGTAGGCTGCAATTCCCGTAGCCAGCATGGGCCAGCCAAAGCTCCTGTCATGAATCTTTCCTTGTGTTCTGTCTGCTTTTTCCTCTTTATCCAGAAAGTAAAACGCCCCCAGATCGGCAATCAGCCGCGGCAGCCTGTCATCATCCAGCAAATCAGCGCACTCCAGCCAGATCTGCGGGCCTCCCATGCAGATCTGCAAATGCTGGTTTGGCGTAATCTCGCTCTCTCCCACGTAAATCAAATGCCCTGTGTCAGGATCATAGCCAAAATCGGGTCCTGAGGCCAGCCCAAAGGGGGTTTCACACAAATCCTGAATTCCTGTCTCAATCTTTTTCCGATAATCTTCATCCAGCGTCATCTCATACCAAGCCATCCAGTTGGACACGTAGGAGGACCAGTCCGGGCCGCTTCTGGTTCCGGGGATCTCCCTGCCGTCCGACAGTCGCATCCGGTTATGAATATTGGCGCTGGCGGAGTAATCCGCGTCCTTCACATCCTCAAAAATATCCGCCAGCCTCTCATCCCCCGTCAGATAACGCAAGAAGCGATGGTGCCCCGCCATGGCGATTCGCGGTTCTTTACAGGAGCAGCCCCAATGCCTCACATTGTGCCGGGAGCCCAGCCCCTGATACTGGCCAAAATGATACGTATCCACCTCTGAGCAATGTCTGCTCATGGCCTCAGCCATGGAAAACACGTCCTCCCTGCCTGTCCGCAGGAAATAAAGCCAGAGCCAGTAGGTTGGCACCAGCTCCGTATTCTGCCAGGCGAACCCGCCTATATCGTACCGCCACACATGTCTGACCCGGTCATAGGTATGCATGATATCTCCCTATGTCAAGTAAAATCTTAAAAAAAATTTCTATCCGCGAATTCACGAAATTTCCTCTCCATCCCCACCTGCGCAACAGGAAACAGGCACAGCAGAAAGCTTGTTCCACAGTGCCTGTTTTGTCATTCCGTATTCAATTATCTATGAGAGCTCTTCGGCGAGCATCGTCTGCGTTGCCTCCGCGGTGAACAGTATTATGTCACTTCTTTTTCCGACTGTATCTGCAACTCCTCCACCAACATCCCATTGCGCTTATCGCTCTCCACCGCGATGTCTTCGCGCTCCCCGAGGCTCTCTTTCCAGAAGATGTCGTCCGCGTTCCAGAGAATTTCTATTCTTTCCGGGCCGTAGACGTATATCTTCTTGATCAACAGGCTGAGTTTTTCTTTGTCGAAAGTATCGAGTGCCGCAAGCTCACCCAGCTTTCCGGCGGATTCCGACATAGCAGAAAGCTTTTTGCTGTGATCTTCGATTGCCTGTTTTGTCTGTGCAATCTGGCTGTCGAGCGCGGCGAGCCGATCCTTGAGATATTCGAGGTCTTGCATATATTTTCCCCTGGTGCTCCGGCCGCTGCGGTACGAGTCGTAGATTTTCAGCTTCCTAGAGGATAGCTGCACTTTCTCTTTCTCGTAGTTTTCGAGCTGATCTTCGAGTCTGGCGGATTGCGAGAGCTGATACCGCGTCACGATGATGTTCCCCAGGAGTACGTCCGCCATTTTCCTGGCGCTGGCAAGGACTGCCGTTTCGAGGTCACGCGCCGCGATATGGTTCTTCCGGCAATCCTCGCTGCCGGAATGGCTTCCGCTATGGCAGCGGTAAATCTGCTCTCTGTTATTTCGGCTTACCGCCCTGCCACAATAGGGGCATTCCAGCAAGGCGCACTGTTTTGTGTGGGTGTACGTGTGTGGTTTGTTGGTGAATGCCTTCTGGTTTGCCTCGCGGAAAAGCTCTTCTGTGATTATGGGTTCATGTGTATTTTCCACAATAATCCATTCACTCCTGTCATTTTTGAGCTGCACCTTCGAGCCGGTGTGCGGATGACACCGTTTGTTGTAGATGCATTTGCCGAGATATGTCTCGTTTTTCAGCATCAGGGAGATGGAAGATATACTCCAAAGCTTTACCTGTTTCTCCTTTGCGTAGCTTTTCCGGAATCCGAGCGACCGGAGATGCTCCGTCGGGGTTTCCACTCCCTCTGCGTTGAGCTGTCTGCATATTTCCGCTTTCTTCGTCCCTGCCGCCGCCATTGTGAAAATCCGCCTTACCGTATCTGCCGCCTCGGGGTCTATGATTAGCTTGTGGATGTCCTTCGGGTCTTTCCTGTAACCATACGGAGGAAAAGAGGAGACGTATTCGCCGTTTTGCGCGTGTGTCTTGAGCGCGGAGCTGCATTTGACGGACAGGTCGCGGCTATACATCGTGTTGAGGATGTTTTTGAGTGCGATGCTCATGCCGCCTGTCATGCCCCGGCAGCTGTCACTATCGAAGTTGTCGTTGATGGAAATGAAGCGTATTCACTTAATCCAAATAAGTCTCCTGCAATGCCTGCCTGATATCTTCCGGCCTTGTTCCACGTATTTTCAGATTCTTCAATTCACTTTCCGTAACATCAAACTGCTCTATAAACAACTCCATATCCCTTCGCACTTCATCCGGAAGCACACATTTCTGCAAAACCATATCCGATACAATACGGATGATATCATTTCGATGCTTCTTAATGTCAGAAGAATCCACGTTCTGTTTCTCTTTGAGATCCAGCCATGCTTTTGCCTTAAATGGTATAATCCATTCGGTTTTCAACACGGAAATACCCATCATGATTTCTCTTCCTTCAAGCAACACCTGATAATAAGCGTCATTTAACAGAATGGCCGAAAGGCTTGATACCGAATCATCAATATGAATCGGCGTCAGTCCATTCTCCTCTTGCAGCAGATAATTTGTTCTCGAAAATAATTCTATCATTTTGGGGAAGCGGTCATCCTCCGGCTTGTCAAATCTATAGAATTGTGGTCTGCCATTGCTCTTTGCCCTGATTCTGTATTTTCCATCTTTGATAAATTTCCAAAAACGGTCTCCAAATTCTTTGGTTTGTGCCTCTACAATAAGTACAATGTCGAGGTCTTTTGTGGTCCGTCCGAAACTGATATCCTGCTCCGCAAAAGATACACTGCACGCCGCACCGCCAATAAGCACATACTGATCCGTATATTCTTTAAAATACTCCTGAAAAATTTCTATTCCTTTTACCATACCAGTTCCTCCAACATTTCATTCACACAGCTTTCTACACGGGGATCTTCAAGTTCTTCCTCTGACAACATCAGAGTAAGTGAAAGCGGGTCTACCGCATTTCCCTTATCAAATGGCAGCAGATATCCCACTTCCTGTACAATACAGACCGGTTCTTCATTTCCCGGGACTTCCCGAATGGACTTTAAGCCTGACGCGGCAACCTGATCTTTACCTATTGCATAGGTGACATAGCTGTCTTCTCCCAACATGGAATACTCTGCAAGAGCCGATATGCCGCTTAAAACCATGTCTGCATCCGGCTTCCTTTCCGGTCGAAACTCACGGATCACCGGATTCCGCAAAAAAGGACGCATCTCCTCCCACATGGATTTCTTAACATCCTGTGCGAAGAAACGTCTCGATCTTCCACGTACTTTCAAAAACGGCATCCCCAAAGTCTCTATTTCGTCATAACATCTGGTAATCGACATCCTGGATACTTCTAATTTTTCAGCGGCCTGCACCGCAGATACATCCTGCCAGTTTTCATATAATGCCTTCAGCAACAGCTTCTGGGTCAAAAATGAAATAACCGAACAGTTCTTTGGTGTCCTCTGTTCATTTTTTTGCAAAAGCATCCCCAGGAATGGCAGATAAATCTGATGACCCTCCCATATAAAAGGAATTCCCTCTTCCACCATTTTGGGAATAGAATACCAGTTTGCTTTCTTTAAATAGAACACACATCGGTAC
>JAJQCU010000386.1:0-2016 GCA_021202575.1 Lachnospiraceae bacterium | reverse complement strand
GTACCCGGTATATCTCTCAAGCTGAATTCGCATTTTACGAAGCTCCGTAAGATTCATCGCGTCAACGGGCGTTGCCAAAAGGATTTCCTGCTTTTGGATTTCCAGGATTGTTAGTTCGAATGCATTTCTGCAGCTCAGTGGTAAATTCCCCATGGAGTCATAAGGACGTTCCGTGATACTCTCGTGCATGATTTTTTCTAAATACTCGTGCAAAGCTCCACCTTCTTTCAATATTTAAATTGTAACTCTTTTTATGTTACAAGTCAAATGTTTTCTTTTAATCTCTTTCAACGTATCCGCAGACAGTCCTCCTGTTCCTATCCGTGTCTTGTGTAAACAACCGGCATATCTCAATCAGCACATTCTGCTGCTCACTTGTGCATTTGTGATAATGCAGCATCAGATACTCTTCGTCTCTGGTTCCATATGCACTTTTCCCAAGTGATTCCATTGATGTACCCATTGCGGATAATAAGCTGATCAGGCTGGAAATCGTATTGGCAGACAATCCAACCTTTTCTGCCAGCATTTCCTGTGTGATATGCATTTTATTCCTATACTCGCACACCCGATTTCCAAATTCATAATAATCCATTTTGTTTGTTTTGCTCATCCCAAGCCTCCTAAGCATACAAATTTCTCGCAGCACTCCCATAGCTAAACATTTATCTTATTTCACAAGGTACCCGACTCTGTATGTCTCCAAATCATATTCCGGCTCACGGCCATCACTCCTGCAAGATATCCGGCAGCTCGGCAGCTGCATCTTTTTTCATTGCTCTGAGTTCTCTCAAAAGACTCTCTTTTTCTCTCTTCTCGTAATTATCGCCAATCAGCATATAGGCAATGACTTGACCTGTTAGTCTGATTGAACGGTTCCCGGACTTCACGCGCCTGTCACTGCCGTCCATAACCAGTATCCCTTTCCATACTTCGTTATTCCAGGACCAGTCAATCAAATTTAATTTGTCGGCCATTGCCCTGTAATCATAATTATGATCGAGAATGGTTCTCACCGCGTATGCAATGGCTGTTTGCATGGCAGGTTTCAGCAAAAGGCTGTATTCTCTCAGCCCCGCAATTGGTGCATTGTTCACAAGCAGTTTCTTATACTCCTTATAGTCATCCAGCGGCTCCATAATCTGCTTCCAGTACCCTTTCATGATATTAGTTGCAGAAGCAACCGTGTCTGCATCCGGCAGCGTATTCTTTGTAATTGAGTAATAATCCAGAATCAATTCGCAAATATTATACAACGCGCTTAGTGTCGTAAACCACTTGCTCCTCTCGGGGATAGTATTATACATGCAATTAACAATCTCTCTCCGATTGATACTCCCCAGCGGCGCGCCCTGCTCATCTATCATGTTTCTTGCCACAATTGCAATAATGTCATCATCCGAATGCAGAATGTCCGCACTTTTGGTCGTGTATTTTGCCTGCTTTCCAAGCTTACTGGTTATCTTACCGAAAGATTCATCACTTTCCGGAACCAGAAGCATCACGTTGATATCCGCATTGGCAATCTCCGGATGAGACTTTAGATCCATTCTCTCATACTCCAGTGGTCTCTTCCTGGAAAAAGCTGCAGGGATTCCGTTCTTCCCATATATTGCGATACTAAGCGCAGCTAATCTATGCTGACCATCAATCACAACCAGCTGCCTGTCGTCCGGCAATGTAAGGTATCCAACGTCTTTCATTCCGTCCTCAGATTCTATGGATTCCATTCCCTTTGCCCCAAGTACCTCTTCGAGTGATTCAAATCGCATACGGTCGCTTCCTTTATATATCAGGACAACCAATGTCCCAAAGAACCAATCCCTGTCTTTTGTGATATATGGAACGAGTTCCTCAAGTACCCGATCCAACCTAAGCTCCTGATGAACCTTCTGCCCTATGGAAGATGTCTCCCCATCCACCAGTTCAAAAGCATATCCAACCTCTCTAAGCAGGGAGCCTGCTTTCATCTTTGTCGAATAGTATGTATTGCTGCCCATCTGCCCTCTATATACC
>JAJQCU010000416.1:9701-9972 GCA_021202575.1 Lachnospiraceae bacterium | reverse complement strand
CGGTATTGCTGGCTGCCGTGTGTGACGGTATGGGCGGCCTCTCAAAGGGAGAGGTCGCCAGCGCCGCCATGATCAAGGCGCTCGGCGGCTGGTTTCAGAACCAGCTTCCCTCGCTTCTGGCGGGCGGCTTTCAGCCCAATCTTTTACAGCAGCAGTGGGGTTCGCTCGTGGATCGGGTGAATCAGAGGCTGCAGCTGTATTCGAGCCAGAATGGCGGCGAGATGGGAACCACGGCTGTGGTGCTCCTGATCGTCGGCTCTTATTATTATAT
>JAJQCU010000416.1:0-9691 GCA_021202575.1 Lachnospiraceae bacterium | reverse complement strand
ATATTATGAACGTGGGAGATTCCCGCGCTTATTTAATCAATGACAATATTTACCAGCTGACGAAGGATCAGACCTTTGTACAGCGGGAGATCGATGAAGGACGCATGTGACATTCTATGTCAATGATGAGGTCGTGGCGGAGTATTACAACACGGAGGACAATTACGTGCTGAGCGCCAGCGGAGAGCTGAGCTACATCGCGACCGCGCAGAACAGATGGCAGACCTTCACCGTGATAGCCACAGACGAGGTAGGAAATGTGAGCGCGGAGACCTCAGTGAGATTCCTGCTGACAGACAACCTGTTTGTGCAGTGGTTTAACAATACTCCTCTGTTTGCGGGAAGCATCGCCGGAATTCTGCTTCTGGGAGGAGCGACATTCTTTATCATCTTCAAGCGTCGTAAAAATGGAGGTGAGGAACAGGCTCAGGGATAATCGTATTCAAGTGCCGTCTCCTATTCGCGCCAGCGCCTTGCGCGCCGAACGGGATGGGGGCGGCACTTTCCCGATTATGACAATCTAAAGGAGCCGGGGTATGACGGTATGAAGCAGGGAGAAATCTTGAACGGCACCTACCAGGTGATCCGTGAGATCGGCAAAGGGGGAACCGGAACGGTATACCTGGCCTGGCATCTGCGGCTGCAGAAGTATGTGGCGGTCAAGCAGCTCTACAGCAGGGACATCAACTTAAGCGCCCTGCGCCGGGAAGTGGATATTCTGAAAAATTTAAAACAGGCCAATCTCCCGCAGGTATATGATTTCATGGAGGCGGACGGCCTGGCCTGTACGGTGATGGAGTACATCCAGGGAACCGCCTTAAATGAGCTCTCCTTTCAGCCGGGCACCCTGGACGAGGGGATGCTCTGGAGCTGGTTTTCCCAGCTGGCGGAGGCGCTGGTCTATCTGGGAAAACAGAAGCCGGCCATCATCCACAGTGACATCAAGCCGGGCAATGTGATCATCATGCCGGACGGGAATGTCTGCCTCATTGATTTCAATATCGCCCGCGGAGAGCACACCCGGGGCAAGGTGGAGGGCTACAGCAAAAACTATGCCTCCCCGGAGCAGGCCATGATGGCGAAGGCGGTGATCGCCAGGGAGCCATCCCGGATGAGCCTGGATTCCAGAAGCGACCAGTATTCACTGGCGGCGGTATTTTATTATCTGATCAGCGGCTGTACTCCGACCTCGGAGCAGCCTAATTATCCGCTCACAAAGATGCAGGGGCTTCCCTATTCACCGGGGCTTCTGGCGCTCATCGACAGGGCCATGTCCTGGGACAGAGGCAAACGGTACAGAAGCGCAAAGGATCTGCTCTATGCCCTGAACCACCTGGAAAAGCAGGAGGAGAGCTACAGGAGGAGGATGACGGGGAGGGCTGTGGCCGCCGCTGTGTGCGGAGTGCTGATCGTGTCTCTGACAGCGGCCGCGGTTGGCACTGGGATTATGCAGCGCCGTCAGAGCTACCTGTCGGAGTATAACGCTCTCTGCGACGCCGCGGCCGCGGAGGACGACAGCCTGGCGCGGGAGAGCGGGCTCGCCATTCTGAATAACAGCAGCTATCAGAGGATTTTGAATAACAACGCCGACCAGAAGGCGGAGATCCTCATGGCTGTGGGAGACAGCTATTACAGGGAGGGAAATTATGAGCTTTCCCTGACATGGTATTCTCAGGCGCTGCAGGCGGCTCAGGGAAAAGAGACGAAGCTCGCCTGTTATGAGAGCTATATTGTGGCCCTTACTTGGTGCGGCTACGCGGTACAGGCGCAGACCCAGCTTGCGCAGGCCCAGGCGGAGGGATTTTCCGGTACGGGGCTTCTGCTCGCGAGGGTGGGCGTGGCGGCCTTAACCGGGGAGACAGCTGACTGTGAGACGCTCACGGAGGAGCTGATCAATGCCGGGGGCACGGCGGAGCAAAGCGCACAGGCCTGCCTTCTGACAGCCCAGGCCCAGGCTTCGGGCTCTGAGGAGGAGCTGTACTGGCTGAAGCTGGCCCGGCAATATACCTCCTCACGGTCAGTGCTGAGAAGAATCGGCGGAATTCTGGCGGAGCTTGCCCAGGGCAGCTCAGACCAGGAGGAGGCGCAGGCCTACGCGGCGGAGGCGATCGAGTGCTATACCGAGCTGTGCGGTATGAATTACGCCCTGCTGAGCGACAGGACGAATCTGGCGGTCATGCTGCGGTTCGCGGGCCGGGATGAGGAGTGCCTCGAGGTACTCCGGGAGTGCGAGGAGATTGACGGCGGCAATTGCCGGGTGCTGACGCTTCTGACCATGGTCTGCTATGAGACCGGCGACAGCGCGTCGGCCAGAAGCTATTGCGAGAGGGCTCTGGAGAGTCTGGCGGCGTCGAACGCGGCGGGCGTCAGTGAGCTGGGGGACGGGGAGCTTTCTTATCTGTATGAGATCGCGGACCAGCTGAGAGTTTCTTATGGATGAAAGGAACCGGGAGAATAACAGGAGGCAGTGATATGGTTTGTCCGAATTGCCACAGTGAGGTGGGAACTCTGAGGGAATGCCCCTACTGCGGGCAGAAGATGCCCCGGGCACAGGGGACAGATGACTCGACATATGATTTTGAGGCGACGATCCCTTTGGAGGACGCGGAGAAGCAGTCCAGGCACATGGGACATATGGACGTCTGGGGCCTGATGACGGTGATTCTGCTGGGAGGCATCTTCCTGATGGAATTTCTACAGTTGATTATGATGTTCGAGGGTTAAGGGATGGAAACGAGAAGACACAGAAGAAATCTGATCATTGCGCTGATCCTTGTGCTGGTTGTGGCAGTGGCCGGTTCCTGCGTGGGCGTCTGGTATTATACGCAGCAGAACAGCTACGCAAAGCAGCTGGAGCTGGCGGATAAATATTACGCGGCGCAGGATTATGACAACGCGATTATTTATTATCAGAAAGCGATACAGAAGGATTCCTCGCGGTCAGAAGGGTATATCGGCCTGGTGAATGTCTATGAGGCCCGGGGAAACACGGTCATGGCGCTGACCATGGCGCAGATGGGATTCACAAATACGGGAAGCGCCCGCCTGGAGCTGATGGTCACAAAGTTCACGGAGCTGACCATGCAGACGGAGGAGACCGAGGCGGAGCAGGTGGTCTATGAGACGGAGGAGACCGACGAGACCGCGGAGGAAACGCAGGAGGACGAAAAAACCGCATCCTCCTCAACCAAAGCCCAAACCACGGCCGGTACGGGCCGGGTTCTCAGCTCCACCACGGGTAGCGGCGTCTACGGCGCTACGGTTACGTTTTATTCCGGCACCAATACCTCAGGCACGCCGGTGGCGTCTTCCAAAACCAACAGCTCAGGCAAATATGACGTGAGCCTGGAGAGGGGCTCCTATACGGCTGTGGTGGAATGCTCCGGCTATGTGACAGAGACCTTTTCCTGCTATGTGGGCTCCGGAAAGAGCTCCCCGTCAGATAATTTCGTCATCACCCCGGAGCTTCAGGAGGGAGAGATCCGCATTGTGCTCGAGTGGAACAGCGAGCCGCGGGATCTGGACAGCTATCTGTCGGGAACCCTGGACAGCGGAGCCAGGATTTCGGTGAATTATACCAGCAAAACCGCGACCTACGGAGGAGAGGTGGTGGCGGAGCTTGACGTGGACGACACCACAGGCTATGGGCCGGAAACCACCACCATTTATGACATTAACGGCGTTTATACCTTTTCTGTGGTGGACTATTATGATACGGGTACCATGGGAAGGTACGGAGCCACAGTGAAGGTCTATCTGTCGGGGGAGAGCTCGCCGCACACCATTGAAATCCCCTCCTCGGTGACGCAGAACTGGACAGTGTGCAAGATTGACCATGGAGAACTGACAATTATCAATTCAGGAGATACCTCCGGAGGCGCGTCTTCAGAGGCGGTGACGGAGGAAACGCAGGAGACGGAAAGCGAAGAGACTAAGGGCTCAGAAGAGACGGAAAGCGAAGAGACAGAAAGTTCAGAGGAGTCGGATGACGCGCAGGCGGACGACGGCTCCTATGAAGGAGAGAGAGGCGACTACATACCGGGGTGAGGGAGTGGAATGCAGATCATTATTTTATGTATCGGATATGTATGTGTTATCTGTGTGGCCGCGGCTCTGGCATGGACAGCGGTTTATTATCGGGAGAAGGACCAGACGCCGCGCACCTCAGACAGCATTCAGAGTTTCGGGGCGAACGGGGCTGATTTTCAGGTGCCCGGGCAAGGAAAGCCGGGTCGGGGAAAGCCGGACTGGGTGAGACCAGGGCGGGCGGAACCGGAGCGGATGAGGACAGGACAGGTGCTGCGGGGGCCGGGAATACAAAGGAATGCGGGGCAGTACTGGAGGATGGAGCTTCTGGATACGACCAACGGCGACAGGATAGAGAAGAATTTCCGGGGCAGCGTGGTGTTAGGACGGACGCAGACGCAGGCGGAGACGCCGGACCGGTGTTATGTGGGCCGCAAGCAGACCATCAGCCGCAGACAGTGCCTGATCAGGGAGTCGGGCTCTTATCTGGTGGTGGAAAATCTGTCTCAGGTGAATATGACGCTTCACAATAACAGATATCTGGAAAAGCCGTATTATCTGAGCCGGGGCGATCATCTGAATATGGGCGGCTCCGATTACGTGGTAACACGCCTGGATTACATCGCGTAGAGAGAGGCAGAAATGGCGATTTCAAGATTTCAAAACCGGGTGGAGGAGGAATGGGGCAAAAACTCCATCACCTTCCGCTATCTGAATCCGGAAGATTTTTATATGACAGGATATAAAATCCTGCAGAATTTCAAGGGAAACGCCCTGTTGAAGGGCACCAGGATTCTGTGGGACGGTGAGGTGACCATGGTCTTTGACGTGGGGAGCGGTGCTTTATTGTGCCGCGGGCAGTTTTTAAGAGAATTTGAGAGCAGCGGCAAGTCCTATACCCGCTTTGTGGAGCTGACCGGGATAAGCGGCCTGGCCATCGGCGGCAACCCCGGCTGCCAGATCGTCGTCCGGGATGAAGCCCTGGGAAGCGACAGCATCCTTTTGCAGCGCCAGGGGAACCGCTGGCTTTTAGCGGAGAACCACACCCGCTACGGCATGGCGGTCAACGGCGTGTACCGCACGGGCCAGAAGGTGATCAACGACTATGATTTCTTCTCCCTGGTGGGGCACGGCTTTTTCCTGCGCGGCGACCGCCTGTATTTTGAGACCAGCGCGGACGTGCAGGCCCGGGGGCTGACCGTGAAGGAGCACAGGGACAGCCTGACCCGGATGGAGTATCCGAAGCTGAACCAGAGCACGAGGGTGTACTATAAGGTACCTGAGGAAACGATTGAGATTCAGAATCCCCCGCAGAAGGAGAAGCCTCAGGAAAAGAGTCTGCTGGCGACCATTGCCCCGGCTTTGTCCATGCTGGCGATCACAGTTCTTCTGAGGGGTGTGATGAACGGTGGCAGCACCTATGTAATTATCAGCGCCTGTACGATGAGTGTTGGAATTATCACCAGTGTTTACAATTATCTGAATCAGAATAAGGAGAGTGAAAAGCACGAGCAGGAGCGGATCAGCGCCTATACCGGATATATTCAGCGCAAGGACGGGGAGATTCAGGCTCTGCGGCAGAAGGAAACCGCTTTGATGGATATCAACACGCCGGATATTGACGCCACGCTGAACAGCGTCTGGAGATTTGACGGCCACCTGTACGAGAGGAGAATCGGCAACGAGGATTATCTGAGCGTGCGCCTGGGAACCGGTGTGGTGGAGAGCAAATGCCCGGTGAAATATAAGGCCCAGGAATTTCGGGATGAGAGCGACCCGATGACTCTGTGGCCGGAGCAGGTGGAGCAGAAATATCATAATCTGCCCCAGGCCCCGGTGCTGGTCAGTCTGGCAGAGACAGGGACGCTTGGAATTGTGGGCAGCAAAGAGGCGCAGCAGAGTACGGTGCGCATGATGACGGTAGATCTGGCGGTACACCATTCCCACCAGAGACTGCAGATGGCGTTTATGTATGCGGAGAAGGATCAGGACAGGTGGGAGTGGGCGAGGTGGCTGCGCCATGTCAATAATCCGGTCAACGGCTGCAGAAATCTTGTCTATGATGAGGACAGCTACAAAATTTTTGTGGAATTTCTCTATAAGGAGCTTTGTGAAAGGGAAAGCCTGGCGGGCAGGCGCAACGTGGTCTGGCCTGTCAATTATATTGTGTTTGTGATGGAGCCCTTTGAGCTGATGCGCCATCCGATCAGTAAGTATATCGCGGGCGCGCAGGATTATGGCGTATGCTTTGTATTCTGCGCTGAGGCGGAGGAGCTGCTCCCGCCCTGTCAGAGGCTGATCCGGACACAGGGAACAGCCGCTTCGCTGATTGAAGCCGCCGACGGCAACCATGTGCAGGCATACCGGCCGCAGGCAGTCCAGGAGGCGCAGCTTATGCGTATGGCCGTAAAGATGGCCTGCGTGACCATCGATGAGGTAAGCCTGGCAGCCCAGCTGACGAGGAATATTACGCTGTATAAGCTGCTGGGGATTTATGGGGCTGACGACCTGGATCTGAAGAGCAGGTGGGCAAAAAGCGAGGTATATAAGAGCATGGCGGCGCCTCTGGGCGTATCGCTGGCAGGGGTGGTCTCTCTTGATCTCCATGATAAGGCGCATGGCCCCCATGGACTGGTAGCGGGCACTACCGGTTCCGGCAAATCGGAGCTTCTTCAGACTTATATTTTGTCAATGATAACACTGTTTCACCCTTATGAAGTGGCGTTTGTCATTATTGATTTTAAGGGCGGCGGTATGGTGAACCAGTTCAGAGGACTGCCCCATCTGCTTGGAGCGATCACAAATATTGACGGGAAGGAAATTGACCGTTCCTTAAAATCCATTAAGGCGGAATTGCGGACGCGCCAGCAGCTGTTTGCCAACGCGGATGTCAATCATATTGACAAATACATCAGAAAATATAAATCGGGCGAGGTAAAGGTCCCTCTTCCGCATCTGATTATTATCGTCGATGAGTTTGCAGAGCTGAAAGCGGAGCAGCCGGAATTTATGAAGGAGCTGATTTCCGCGGCCCGCATCGGGCGAAGCCTGGGTGTTCATTTGATTTTGGCTACGCAAAAGCCTTCAGGACAGGTCAATGAACAGATATGGAGTAATTCCAGGTTTAAGCTTTGCCTGAAGGTACAGAGCCAGAGTGACAGTAATGAGGTGCTGAAATCCCCCCTTGCGGCTGAAATTAAGGAGCCCGGACGCGCCTATCTGCAGGTTGGAAACGATGAAATATTTGAATTGTTCCAGTCGGCATACAGCGGCGCCCCGGATAAAGCGGATGATTTGAATGTGAGGGAATTCGCAATTAACAGTGTGGCGGTATCCGGTAAGCGCACGCCGATTTATGTTCAAAAGAAGAAGAAATCAGACGAAGGCAGCATGACACAGCTGGCCGCGGTTGTGAAATATGTAACCGACTATTGTGAAAAGGCGGATATTCAGAAGCTTCCGGACATCTGTCTTCCCTCTCTGGAAACCTGTATTGATTTCAAAACGCCGGACGCTGAACAGAAGGATCCGGGCAGATATTACGTGGAAATCGGAATTTACGATGATCCGGACAGCCAGTTCCAGGGCGGATATAAAGTGGATATTGGGAGTAATAACATCATTATTATCGGCTCCTCTCAGACCGGCAAGACGAATATGCTTCAGAATATTATCAGAAGTCTGTCGGTGCAATATACCCCGGATGAGGTCAATATTTACATTATTGATTTCGCGTCCATGGTGCTGAAGAACTTTGAAAAGTTAAATCATGTCGGCGGTGTGGTCTGCCCCTCTGAGGATGAAAAGCTGAAGAATCTCTTTAAGCTTCTCCGGACGGAAATCGATGAGAGAAAGGAAATTCTGATTTCTGTCGGCGTCAGCTCATTTACAGCTTAAAGGGAGGCGGGCAGGAAGGAGCTGCCGCTGATTTTGCTGTTGATTGAAAACCTGACGGCGCTGAAGGCGCTTTATTTTCAGGATGATGATGAATTGCTCAGTCTTTGCCGGGAAGGCCTGACTGTGGGGATCAGCATTATTATCGCGAACTCGCAGACAACCGGGATAGGTTATAAATATTTGTCCAATATCTCCGTCAGAATGGCTCTGTTCTGTAATGATTCCAGTGAGTACAGCACGCTGTTTGACCATTGCAGAGAGCGTCTGGATAATGTAGCCGGAAGATGTATCATTGATATTGAGAGCAATCACTATGAGTGCCAGTCTTATCTGGCGTTCCAGGGCGAGAAGGAGATTGACAGAGTCCTGGAGATTCGGAAGTTCATTTCAGAGAGAAATCATGAGGTCAGATCCTCATTTGCAAAGAAGATTCCGGTGATTCCGGCTTCTCTCACGAAGAGCTATGTAATAGAAGAGTTTGAAAATTATATGGATAACAGATTCTCTGTTGTGGCCGGACTGGATTACGCGACCGTGACGCCGTATGTGATGGATTTTGCCTCCGTTGGATTGCTGGCTGTCACCGGAAGAGAACAGGCCGGGCGTCACAACTGGGTCAGATATACGGTTGATATGCTTGATACCATGTATCCGGGACAGACAAAGGTTTATGTGGTGGATGGAATATCCAAGCGCATGGCTTCTGTCAGAACCAGTCCCAATGTGGTTTCGTACAGTATGCTCGCGGAGGACGCCGCTGTCTATATCAGGGAAATGGAGACCCAGCTGAAGGATCGCTATGACGCGATTGTCGCGGGCAATGAAAACGCGCTTGACGACGCCGGTCTGCTTGTGCTCGCCATCGATAATCCTGACGCGATTGCCGCGATCTGCGCGAAGCCTGACGCTCTGGCCGCATACAAAAATATTGTTGGCAGATATAAGAATATGATGGCCTGCATTATTACATTTATTGAGAATGTCAATATCCCGTACAGCGCTCCTGAAATAATGAAGAATATCCGGGACCAGAAGAATATTCTTTTCTTTGACGATATAAGCAACATGAAGCTGTTCGACGTTCCGCTGATGACGTCCCGCAGGTTTAAGAAACCGATTGAGACGGGAGACGGCTATTATATCAGGGACAACGAGTATGTGAAGCTGAAGACGCCGTTGTCGGTGGATGAGCAGGTGTGACAGCATTCTGCGAAGTGCCAGGATATATGTCATTCATGGCGGGAAAATTTTAAACCGTATATTCCCGGTTCGCCGGTAATATAAAAAATTTAAAGAAGGAGGAGATACCATGGCTAACCAGATTAGAATTACCCCTGATCAGATGCGGACAAGAGCAGGAGAATATCGCGACCAGGCAGGCGTTGTCGGTGAGGTTATTTCAAAGATGGACCAGTTGCTTGAAGCTCTGCAAAGCGAATGGGAAGGCGCTGCAAGCGAGTCCTATGCAGTACGCTTTTCTGAGCTGAGACCAGGCTTTGTTCAGGCGCAGGAACTGATCAATGAAATCGCTGCCGCGCTTGATTCTACGGCTCAGATTCTGGAAGAGACCGACATCGATATCGTCTGTCAGTTCAGGAGCTAATAGGCTTTACGCAGACAGCTCTCAGATTGAGTTTGAGGGCTGTCTGCCAGGCTGAACTTCCGGGGAGAGTAAAATTATGAGTACAATAACTGAATTGAGGGTGCAAAGGGCTGCCTATGTTAAACTGATTGCGCAGAAACAAGAACTGATCAGAAAATATGAAAG
>JAJQCU010000276.1:4638-10014 GCA_021202575.1 Lachnospiraceae bacterium | reverse complement strand
AGTATGAGAGGGGGATTAATTATAAGTATATTACGGAAGACCTGATCCGTCATTTCGCGGACGCCTGCGGGGATCCCAACCCGATCTGGAGAGATCCCACCTACGCGGCGGGCACCCGTTGGGGAGGCATTATCGCACCGCCCTTATTTGAAAGCTGCATCGCCTTTGGGTCAGCCTTTGGAGGACGTCTGAGGGTTCCGGGCGTGGCAAGACTGGCGGGTGGAAGCAAGCATACCTATTATAAGCCCATCCGTCCGGGAGATTCCTTTTCCATTTATGACAGGTATGCCGGTTTTACGGAAAAGCATGTGGAGAATAAGCCCTACCGTATGTTTATCGAAAGTGTTCCGCGCTATTACGTGAACCAAAAGGATGAGATTGTGGCGGTGGAAGACCACAGAAACATTTACATGGCGACCCCTCCCGGAAAGAGAGGAAAGAAGGTAAAGGAAGCAAAAATGTACCAGGATAAGGTACGCAAGCCCTATACGCAGGAAGTACTGGACGAGCTGCATCAGAATTATAATGATCAGTTGGACGGCAAATTCCGCCGGGGTGCCAAAACCCGTTATTTTGAGGAAGTGGAAATCGGTGAGAAGCTTCCTGTAATCATGAAGGGCCCGGTGGACGTGGCTGACGCCTGCGCGCGTACCATGGTAAGCTGCTATCCTTATGCCTATGCCATTAAATGGGCGGTCATGAGAGATCACTTACAGCATCATCCCATCGATCCGGATACGGGGGAGCATATCCTCCGCAGAGACTGGCATTATACAGATCACGCCGCGGAAATTTTTGGTTATCCTTACGCCAATTCCGCTGGTATTCAGAATGAAATGATGCTGGTGCACGCTATTACAGACTGGATGGGAGATGATGCGTTCGTCAGATCCGCGGACTCCCAGGACAGAAGAATGGTGTTCTTTGGCGATATGACTTATATCAAAGGAGAAGTAAGCAAGAAGTTTGTGGATGAGAATGGAGATTATCTGGTAGAGGTTAAGGTCTGGGGCGAAAACCAGGATGGTGTGCTCCACACCAAGACGGACTTTGTAGTGAAGCTGCCCTCCAGAGCAGAATATAACAGGCCATTATAAAATTTAGCATATTCCTTCTTACACACAGTCCGGAATATCCTGCCAGAAAGGATATTCCGGACTGTTGTCCGTACAGAAAAGAATAGGAGAATCAGAATGGTACAGACAGGTATAGTGGCGTCTTACATGATTTTGACAGTTCTTATCGGTATATGGTCCCAAAAGAGAGTGGCGGATTCACGAAAATACGACGGTATGGGACTCGGAGTCCTGATGTGTGTGGTGGCCGGGGCCGGAGAGTGGCTGGGCGGAACCAGCACTGTGGGTGTGGCCGAATACGGATATGAGTATGGAATTTCGGGAGCCTGGTATACCATTGCCAACGCGGCAGGGGTCTGTGTGCTGGCGGTTTTTTTCGCGAAGCTGTACAGGAGTATGGAAGTGACTACTGTTTCCGGAATAGTGGGCGCCTATATAGGGGAACAGGCCAGAGTCTGGTCAGCGGCCCTGCAGATTGTGGTGCTCATCGCGATAGGAACCTCCCAGATGATCGCCGCCGGTTCTGTGGGAGAGAGTGTGTTTCATCTGGAGTCCACAGAATCCATTCTGTTCCTGGGCCTGATTGTCCTGCTTTATACCGTGTCGGGAGGAATGATGGCGGTGGCGTACACAAACATCATTCATATGCTGGTGATGTACGGGGGCATTTTGCTGGCCGCGTTGCTCTGTTACAGAGCTTTGCCGGAAGGGGTGGACAGTATGACGCAGGTGCTGCCGGCGTCCTATTTTGCCATGTCCGGTATCGGATATGGCAAGATCAGCTCCTGGCTTACGGCGTCGGTGCTGGGAGCCTGCGCTGCGCAGGCGGGGCTGCAGCCGATTCTGGGATCTAAGGATACGCGCACGGCGGTCAGATCTTCCTGGCTGATCGCGCTGATTGTGGCACCTTTCGGTATACTGACAGCCTTTCTTGGAATGATCGCGAAGGTATTGTATCCGGATCTTGAGAATGCCAAAATGGCGCTGCCTGTGCTTCTGACTCAGCTCCCGGCCGCGGCGGGGGGACTTGTCATGGCTGCAATCATCGCGGCGGTGCTGTCCACGGCCTCACCGATTTTTTTATCCTGCGGCACTCTGTTTACCAGAGATATTTTCCGCTTGCTGAAGAAAGATGCTCTGCGGCAGGAGGGTCCTGAGGAGCTTCGCGTTTCCAGACTTGTGACCTTGATATGCGGCTGCCTGTGTATGGCGCTGGCGATTTTACTGCGAAGCTCCAGCAGGGCGCTAGACATTGTCTATTTCGCGTACAGCATCCGGGGAAGTCTGTTTGTCATCCTCCTGATGGGCATTTACTGGAGGAATATCACGCAGACAGGAGCCGTCCTGGCGATGGCCGCTACGGGGCTGGTCAGTTTTTTCTGGATTTTTTATAAAAATCAGACAGGAACCTACCCTGTCAGCGCGGGCTTCAGCGAGACCTACGCCGCAGTGCTGACCTCTGTACTGGTCACGCTTTTTGTCAGCCTGATTTTAAAAAGAAAAAAAGAAGAGGATAAAGGAGAAAAAACGGATGACAGAGAATGAGATTTTGAAAACCATAAAAGGGCGTACCTCCGTGCGCAAATATAATCAGGAGAAAATCCCGGCGCAAAAGCTCAGGGATATTCTGGAGGCCGGACAGTTCGCTCCCACTGGCGGGAACAGTCAGTCCGTACATTTTACGGTGATCACCAATCCTGAAATCAGGGAGAAGCTGAGGACGCTGGTAAGAGAGACTTTCGCTGAGATGGAAGGGGATGAAAATCTGTACAAAAGTATTCAGAATTCCATCCGGTTATCCAAAAAGGGTACGTATGCCTTTGATTACCACGCTCCGGCGCTGATTGTAGTGTCCAATCGAAAGGGATATCCGAACGCCATGGCGGACTGTGCCTGTGCCCTGCAGAATATGATGCTGGCGGCGGAAAGCCTGAAGATAGGATCCTGCTGGATTAATCAGCTTCACTGGCTGGATGAGAATGCCCGGATTCGATCGTTTCTGGCGCCTCTTGGAATCGGGGAAGATGAGACAATCTGCGGCTCCCTGGCCCTGGGATGCTATGATGAGGGGGCGAAGCCTTTGCCGAAACCCCGTACAGGGATGAAGGTGGATTATGTTGCGTTAGCATGACTGCGCCGGATGAGAAAGGGCTTTAAATTAAAAATATAGAATTAATGAAAGCCGATGAAACCTTGACACCAAAGTGGGAAAGAAATAAGATAATTTCAGAAATTATCGATGGGAAGGGGATGAAATATGGGAATGAAAGCGGAGGTTGCCGAATGGGTGGAAAGCCACAGTCGGCAGCGGATATACATTGACGGGTACCGCGCCGGGAAAATATTCCGGCTTCGGGAGGATATTTATGGGATCCTTACCTGCGCGCCGCACAGGGGAGCGGATACCTGGGTTTATCTGATCATCGGAACGGATCTGGCGCTGGCCATTGATACAGGATTCGGAATAGGTAATCTGAAGTCCGTGCTTACCGGGCTTGCGGGAGACAGACCCCTGATGGTTGCCAACAGCCATTATCACGCGGATCATTCTCTGGGGAACGTACAGTTTGACACTGTTTATATTGGGGAGAAGGACGCGCCGATTTTGCAGGATTTCATGTATCCGGAGCACTGGAATGAGTTCTGTGACGGAATTGCGGATCATTCTTTTTACGAGGATGAGGACATTGCGCCGTTCCACCCATACAGGATTGTGCCGCTTGCCAATCAGAGTGTGATCAGGCTTGGAGAAGGGCATGAGGTGGAGGCTGTCTGGATGCCGGGCCACAGCCCGGGGGAAATGTGTTTTCTGGACCACCGAAACAGGGTGCTCTTTTCGGGGGACGCCTTTATGGATCCGTTCCCGACAACGCTGACAGCGCCGTTTAAGCCGGCGCACAATAAGGAATTCGCCACAGTGACGGCATTTTATCATGAGCTGCAAAAATTCGCGCCGAGAACCGGGGAGTTTGACTGTCTGATGGACGGGCACGGAAGACCGGGTTCTTCGGTACAGCGGGTCAGTGATATGCTGGAATGCGCTGATCGTGTGATAAGAGAGCCTGACCGGGATTACACGATTACGACAAACCGTCGGGGAAGCTTCAAGACAAAAAGCTGCGGGATGGCGGCGATCAGCTATCGGGATGAACGTATATGATCATTTATGCGGCTGCTGTCATGGTATTTTGTGGCAGCGCTGCCTGACAACAGAAAGGAGAGTTTTATTATGGCTATGCTGACGGCAGAAACAAAATTCGGGGTCGTTCGAGGTGTGCCGGGTCACAACGGGAAAAGCACAGTTTTTAAAGGAATTCCTTACGCAAAGCCTCCTGTGGGAGAGCTTCGCTTTGCGCCGCCCGTGCCCTGCGATCCCTGGGAGGGGGAGCTTTTATGCGATCACTTTCAGGCTTCGCCGCTGCAGGAAGGGGCGCCCCGCAGGGAGATTCCGGTGATCAGCGAGGATTGTCTGTATCTGAACATCTGGACGCCGGCCGAGACGGGGGAGGAAAAGCTTCCGGTTTTGTTCTGGGTTTACGGCGGAGGGTTTGTGACGGGTTCCGGTACAGAACCGGAATTCGGAGGAGAAGCCCTGAATGAAAAAGGAGCTATTGTAGTCACCTTTAATTACCGGCTGAGCGTTATGGGCTTTCTGGCTCTTCCTCAGCTGCTGGAGCGGGACGGCGTTACAGGAAACAGCGGGCTGAGGGATCAGATGTCCGCCCTGAAATGGGTTCATGAGAATATCGCGGCTTTTGGCGGAGATCCGGACAATATTACTGTATTTGGTTTTTCCGCGGGGGGAATGTCCACGAGAATGCTCGCGGTTTCTCCGATGAGCAGAGACATGATTAAAAGGATCATCGTGCAGTCCGGGGGAGGAGTTACAGATTCAGATTATTACAGACCTCTGAAGGAAAAAATGGAAATCTGCGAAAGAGGCATGGCGCGGCTGGGCTGGGACATGGAAGATTTGAGAACCAGAGACGGGATGGAGATCATGAAGCGGCTGCAGGAAGCGACCATCACAGAGCTGGAGGGCTGGGAGAAGTCCGTGTTTCAGCCGGATGTGGACGGCATTACACTGATGGATACGCCGGGAGTAAGTCTCTGGAAAGGGGACTATAATGATATCCCGATTCTGGCAGGGTCTGTGACCGGCGACAACGGGTGGATAAAGATTGTCAGAAACGAAGTGGAGGATGAGACTATGATCCCCGCGTTTGTCTATTCCAGAAGCGTAGCCTGGGCGCAGCGCAACGCGGAAGCCGGGAGGACACCGATTTACAGCTACCACTTT
>JAJQCU010000276.1:0-4628 GCA_021202575.1 Lachnospiraceae bacterium | reverse complement strand
TACCTATACTATGGGCACGTTAAACGAGATTGACTGCGCTTCGGAATTCACGGAATATGACAGGGAAATATCTGCCCTGATGGTCAGCTACTGGGCAAATTTTGCCAGAACCGGAGATCCCAACGGAGAGGGAGTGATGGAGTGGCCTCCCTATACTCTGGATCACCGCTGTTCTCTTCACATTACGGATGAGGAAATCTGTGTGGAGAAGCTGATGAAGACGCCGGCGCATGAGAGAGCCATACGATTTGTGACAGATCACCCGGGAGTGATCCGCAGCCTGGAAGGGATATAATGGGATTGTGTACGATAAAAATAAGAATGAAGCATATTAAAGGAGGAGAAAAGCATGTCACTGAATATTATTGATACCCGTTTTGGGAAATTACAGGGGATTCCTGCGGGAGAGCCGGAGGATGGTCTGACCATGTTTAAGGGGATTCCATACGCGGCGCCGCCTGTGGGAGAGCTTCGCTGGGCGCCGCCCGCGGATCCCGAGCCCTGGGAAGGCGTGAAAATCTGTGATACCTTCGGGCCGTGCTGTTATCAGGATATGAAGTGGGTTTACCGCAGGGAATCCATTAACGTCAAAGCGGAGGACGGAGGTCTGTTTGAGGACATCCCCCGGATCAGTGAGGACTGCCTATATCTGAATGTGTGTACCGGCGCTTCTGAGGCGGGAGAAAAGCGCCCTGTCTTTATGTGGTTTCATGGAGGCGGGCTGACCACGGGATTTTCCTATGAGGTGCAGAATACGCCGACAGGACTGGCAAAGGAAGGAATTGTGGTAGTCAGCGTGGGGCAGCGTCTTGGGCCCTTCGGCTATATTTCCCTTCCGCAGCTTTCCGCGGAGCAGGGAGGAAAAAGCGGCAATTACGGACTGATGGACCAGGTCAAGGCACTGGACTGGGTGACGGAAAATATTGAGAAGTTCGGGGGAGACCCGGATAATATCACAGTCGGCGGCGTTTCCGGCGGCACCTGGAAGTCAAATTCCATCGCTCTTTGCCCCTATACCCGCGGGAGAGTTAAGCACATTATCGCTCAGAGCGTTTTCCGCTGGTTTATGAAGTTCCCGACAGTGAAGGAAGCTGAGAAGTTCGGAACGGATTATCTGCAGCAGCTGGGAATCGATCCTGACACGCCTCTGGAGGAGCTGCGCAGGATGCCAACCGATCAGGTCTTCAGCTGTGATCTGCCGAGACAGTATGTGATAGGGGATATGGTGTATGATGGAGATTATGTGCCCTATCATGATTATCACGAGGCTTTTGACGCGCTGGATCACGATATTGACATCTTTGGAGGAACAACCTTTGGGGAGGCTCTTGTATTTACGGATCCTGAGGATCCGGTCTACTATCTGGGTCATCATGACGGAGACGGAAAAAGTGTGTATCCTCTTAAGAAATCCATTGATACGGCTGAGGATTTTTATGCGCATTTTAAATATATGCTCAAAGATCTGTATGATAAGTATGACTTTGAAAAGCTGGTGCCTGTCACCGATGAAAACGCGGCAAAAACGGCGCGCAGGCTGGCTTCTCTGGGACTGGTGGGCAACGGAAAATCCAGCGGCGCCAGAAGTCTGATGAAGCACAGAATGTTCGGAATGCATATGAAGAACCTTCGCCCCGATATGAAGGTCTTTGCGTATATCTGGAGTTATATCATGCCTGTAAGACCGGAGGACATGAGTAACCCATCCATGAATCCGGATCTGCGGCTGGCATTCCATGGGAGCGACCAGTGGTTTACCTTCCATTCTCTGGGGGAGGGGCTGCCGGCGACCCGCGACTGGAGAGCACAGGATTATCAGATGGCGGATATCATGACCGGCTACTGGGTGAATTTTATGCGCACCGGGGATCCCAACGGAGAGGGACTTCCTTATTGGCCGCAGGCGGGAGATGATTACGGTTATATGGATCAGGATTGGCCGATGAAGGCCGGACAGGGAGTGAGCGAAGGGCTGGACGCGTTGATTCATGAATACGCGCAGAGACTGTACGGGATTGACGACTGAACACAGAGAGCGGAGCAATTGTGATCTGTTTTTGACATTCTGATCTATTATGCTTTCATAAGGAAAACAGTCACGTTTTCGAAGAGTTTCGGAAACGTGACTGTTTTTTTGGCTGAGTCTGAACAGAAATGAACTTGTGTGGGAAATTCAGAGGCTGGCGTCCACGTACATTACGGAGGCCGTACCGCGGCTTTTTTCCTTGCAGATACTGCCGTTCCTGCGGCGGATTTCGTGATAATGATCATTGGGATCATTCAGGATATTGTCACAGACAGCCAGCAGATCCAGGGTCACACCGGCGTCGGCGCCCGGCAGAGCGTGTCCGTCGTAAATTCCGTCATATTCGCTGACTCTTTGAGCCAGAGCCGACAGCTCGCTGCGGTAGGCGCTGACAGTGCAGTATTCCTGATGCTTCCCCGGCTTTTGTCTGGAACAGATTTTGACGGACTGGGTGGAGGAGAGGGCATCCCCGCAAAAGAGAGCGCGGTTTTTCTTATCCAGGTAGCAGGCGCCGCCGGAGGTGTGTCCGGGCATCCAGATCAGTTCGACCTCATGATCGGGCCCCAGGTGAAAGAGGTGATGGTTCTCACAGGGAATGACCTCGTACTCGTGGAAGGGGATGACATCTCCGTCCTGGTAATAATCCGGATCCATATCGTGGCGGCAAAACTCTTCAAAGTAGCCGGGATACATCCTTTCCCGCAGAACGGGGGCCTCCTCCTTATAGCAATATACCTTTGGGAACTGATAGAACCCCAGGGAATGATCTCCGTGAAAATGGGTATTCACGACAATGAGCTCTCTTTCTCCGATCAGAGAGTCCACAACGCTTTTTAAGTCGCCCAGCCCGTGACCGGCGTCAATCAGCATGGCCTTCTCGTCCCCCAATGACAGATAGGCCCAGAAACCTGCGGGACTGCCGTTTTTCTGCGGACGGGGAACCATCAGGCTGTAAATCCGGGGCGAGGTGTGGTATACGAGAAGCGGGTCTACGCGGGGCCCCATATCGTAAGTGGTCAGACAATCCTTGTGGTTTTCCATCCATTGCGCCAGCTCCGGGTAGTAGGGTTTTAACATGATATATTCAGCCTCCTTTTCATGAAAACAGAGTAAAAAGCTGACAGTAAGCGGATAGAACGCTTACTGCCAAAATGCGTTATCTAAATTGGAAAAAATGTAATATTGGCGGCATTCAAAACCTCCAGCCTGTGGCTCAAAGGCAGCAGCGATCCGTCCCCGGCGATGGGATAGGTCAGCACCTCGCCGCTCTTTTTCATGGCTATGTGAAGGAAACGGCCATCCGGGGAGACACAGCACCCCTTGGGGAAATCCCCGGAGAGGGGAAGGATCTGCTGTCGGCTCAGAATACCGGTGTCCTCATCTACGGCAAGCACTGTGACTGTGTTGTAAGCCCGGGACAGGTTATATACCCAGCGCCCGGTGGGATGGATTCGGATGTCGGAAATCAGCGGCAGCTGATCCGCGGGGGCGTCCGGGGCCACGGCGGCTGTCTTTCCCAGAAGCCTCATCTGTCCATCCGGCTGGTACCGGAAGGAATAAACATAGGGTGTGTCCTCGTTATTGGTATTAACATATGGCTTAGAGGGATGGAATGTGCTGTATCTGGGGGCAGACCCGGTCTCCCCCTGAAATACGGCGCCGGAATTGGTCATCACAAGCTTCCCTGTTTCGTAGTCGATGGTAAAGGTATAAATCATGTCGGAGCCGAAATCACAGACCAGAAAGACCTTGCCGTCCGGGGAAGCCATGACGCTGTGAGGCATGGGGTGCTTCCGCCTTCCGTGGGGAGTGATCTTTGTCAGACGCACGATGTCGCAGGGAGGCGCGATGGAGCCGTCCTCCCTTAACGGGAAGAGGGTGACGTTGGCCTCGTCATACTGCCGCACCAGGTGATAGCAGCCGCTGCCATCCTGCTCTGTGCGGGTGATCATACCGTTGCCGGCGTGATTGGAAACCAGGAGAGTTTTTCCTGAGGTGTCTATAGCACAGTAGGAAGGCGCGCAGCCGAAGGATGGCAGACGGCTGAGCTCTTCGGCCGCGCCGGTATCGGAATGAAGCCTTAGGGCCAGAATCTGACCGCCTCCTTCCGGATGAGAATCAAAGCACTCATCGGTGCAGTACAGGACGGGAAGGGTTGGATGCAGGCAGGTTCCGCCCACACGGATATAGGGGAGGATGCTGTCGGTTGGTGTAAAAGTGCCTGCCTGCGGATCATAGACGCAAATGGTAAAGCCATGCTCCGGTTCGTCCGTACGGTATCCCCAGGCGCCTATGCAGGCGAAGGTTATTTGGCTGTTGCTCATAATATATGTCACTCCTTTGACAAAAATTGATAAAGCAATCATAACAGGCAGATATAAATAATGCAATGATTTTGTCAGACTTAAAATTATATTTTGGAATAAATCCATTTTTCGACAAAAAATGGTGATCCAAACAGGGAAGCCCCTTTTTTGACTATAATGTTGCCAATAATCCATAAAATGAATAATACAAAAACAATTTATTTATGGTAAAAATACTATCGAAAGGGTTGAAAAAAGGAACACTTTGATAAAAAGTTTGCAATAAAAACAACAGG
>JAJQCU010000240.1:5842-10024 GCA_021202575.1 Lachnospiraceae bacterium | reverse complement strand
GGAGCCGGATCCCGGGACAGGGCCGATACTATGACCTTAGTGTGGAGGCGGATGGGGGCGTGACCTGGAGCTTTGACAGGGAAAAATACGGTTTCGCCCCGCAGAAGCTGAAAAATCCTGTCAAAATTGTGGCTTACAATGAGGAAATCATGCGCCGCTACGACCTGGGAAGGGTGCTTGGAATGGACGATCAGGTCATAGACCTTCCCATGGATCACATCGTGCCGGAATCCTTCTGTATTATCGCGGAGCGGCTGGATGAGCAGGGAGTGGAGCTGTACGATTTTGTCAGGCCCTCCCGCTACGGCGAGGATGATCTGACCTACGATCTTGACGAGGAGGAGGGGAAGCTGATCATCCGCGACGGCGGGAAATTTATCGGCGCCAGGCTTCTGATCGGCGCCCTCAGCACAACCCGGGGAGAGGAAGGCAACATCCGGGAGGAAAATGTCCTGTTCGGCGACGGAATCGAAACGGTGAGCTTTTACAACCCGGGGCGGGGTACGGGGGGACGTTTCCGGGAAACCCCGGATCAGGTAAAGAGGCGTTTCCTGACGGATATGGAAAGGCCCTATACCGCGGTCACAGCCGCGGATTATGAGCGGCTGGTCAAGGACCTGCCGGGGCTGTGTATCCATAAGGTGAAGGCTTTTATGGATGAGTCCCGCAACACGGTGCGGGTGGCGGTAAAACCCGGGACGGGGGATGCGTTTCCGCAGCTGTCGGACCAATACAGGAAAATCATTTCCGGTTATCTTGACTTAAGACGGCTTCTCACCACCAGGATTGAAATTACGGGGCCTGTTTATGTGAAGGTGGATGTGCAGGGAACGGTCTATGTAAAACGCCATTCCAGGGACAGCCTGCGGCAGATTGAACAGACTCTCAGGGAGGCGCTGGACTGTGTGGAATCGGATAGAAACTTCGGGGAGCCCATCCGGTTCGACCAGGTGTTTCACCGGCTGGAGGAGCAAAGCTGCGTGGAATTTGTCTATGAGCTTTCCTTAAAGCCCCGGAACCCGGGGCTGGCCAGGGTGGTAGATTCCGATGTGTTTCCCGCGGAGGGCGTCCTCTGCTATGCGGGGGATATTCAGATAGAGACTGTGGTCGGCAGAAGTTAAAAACGGGAGTGGACAATGGCTGATATTTATACCATCAGAAAAAATCGCATACAGAGCGGCTGTTTTCCGGGGTTTGTGCCGGCGGAGAACGAATTTTTCCGGGCCAGTCCCCATGAGGCGGAGCATTATGTTTATCTTAAGGCGGTGGACAGCGGTGTCATTGACGCAGAGTGGGGCAGATTAAGGACGGACCTTCGATATTCCGAGGATATGATTTTTTATCTGCGGGCTGTCGCCTTGAATGAGGATTCCTTTTACCGCCGGGGCGAGCCTGTCAGGATTCAGGATTTCCTCTGCGACCCGAAGGAAAGCCCTGCCGTCAAAAGGGAATTTTTTGACAGGGTGGGGGCGCTTCGGACAGTGAACCGGACGGATATTCTGCTGTACGGCCTGCGGGGAAGATACCTGTATCTGATGCTGGAGGTGGACGGCGAGGGGAGCTGCGCTTTTTCCACGATCACCATAGACAGGCAGGGGGATAATTTCATGAATACCTTCCCCGGCGTTTATCAGGAGCGGAACAGCTTTTTTCACCGGTATATGTCCGTGTTTTCCAGCATGTACAACGATTTTGAGGGAAAAATCGACAGCCTCCCGCAGCTGCTGGATCCCGGGAAGTGCCCGGCGGCTCTTTTACCCATGTACGCTTCCTGGCTGGGCCTGGATGTGGGAGATGATTTTCTGGACGAGACGGTTTTGCGGCCGCTGGTAAAGGAAGCCTATACGCTGAACCGGATGAAGGGTACGAAGGCGGCTTTGGAGCGGATAGGCGAGATTGTGCTGGGACAGAAGGTACAGGTGCTGGAACGGAATGTGATGGCGGATTATATTGAGCCGGAGCAGATGAGGGAATTTGAAAAGCTTTACGGAGACAGCGCTTATGATGTGACTGTCCTTGTAAAGGGCTCCGCCACACAGCTGGAGATCTCCAGGCTTCTGTTCCTGATGGAGCAGTTTAAGCCGGTCCGGGCCAGACTTCATATCATCCGGATGGAGAAGAGCGGTACGCTGGATCACTATTCCTATCTGGATATGAACGCCGGAATCTCAGACAGAGGCCCGGGATCCTTAGATGAAAAGAAGACCCTGGACGGGGCGGTGCGCCTGAGCGAATAAAAAAGAAAAGAAAATGCAGATATCAATAAGGAGGACAGACCAGAATGACGATTACAGAGACCAGGCAGGGAGAGACAGTTCAGCTGAACGTGGAGGGACGGGTGGACACCAACACCAGCCCGCAGCTGCAGAAGAGTATTCTTCAGGCATTCCAGAAGGGGAATGCGGTGGTTTTAAATCTGGAAAAGGTGGACTATGTGTCAAGCTCGGGGCTTCGGGCGCTTCTGATCGGCCAGAAGACGGCCAGCTCCAAGGGTGGGAGCATGAAGCTGACCCATGTGTGCGACGCTGTCATGAAGGTGTTTGACATGACCGGCTTTTCCAAGATGCTGACCATTGAATAGCGGATATGATCAGCTTTGAGCATGTGGGAAAAGACTACGGAGGTCCCTGCGGGCGGGTGTTTGAGGATTTTAACGCTCTGATTCAACAGGGGGAGATGATTCTTCTGACCGGGAAAAGCGGCGCGGGGAAGACTACGCTGTTGAAGCTGATTTTAAAGGAAACGCTGCCAACGGAGGGGAGAATCACCGTGTTTGGCGAGGATCTGGACCGGCTGGGGAAAAGGGAGCTTCCCTTTTACAGGCGGAATATCGGCGTCATTCTCCAGGAGCCTTCCCTGGTTTCCAGGCTGAATGTCTACGAGAATGTGGAGCTGGCCAGGCTTGCGGCGGGAGGAAGCAAAAAGGACAACCGGACGGTGATCAGCTCCCTGCTTCGGCTGACGGGGATCTCCCATCTGCACAAAAGCTGTCCGGAGCAGCTTTCCGGGGAGAGAAACAGAGAGTCTGCCTGGCCAGGGCGCTTGCCAATTATCCGAAGCTTCTTCTGGCGGATGAACCCACCGGAAATCTTTCTCCCGCGGAATCGAGGGAGATCATGAAGCTGTTCGAGGCGGTTCACCAGCAGGGAATCACTGTGATAATCGCCACACACGATGTGCCAAACGCGGCGGGGCTGCCTTACCGGGAAATTCCGCTGGAAAGAGAGGGAAAATAAATGGGACGAATGGATGATCTGCACGTGCAGGCCAGCAACGACACGCTCTATACCGTTCTGGACGCCATAGAAGAGTACTTAAATAAAAACAGCTGCGAAAAATCGATACAGACTGAGATTCTGATCGCTGTGGAGGAGCTTTATGTCAACATCGCCAGCTACGCGTACGGAGGAGACGCCGGGGAGGCTGTAGTCTCCATGGACGTGTCCGGCGATCCGAAGCGCTGCCGGGTGACCCTGATGGAAAAGAGTAATCCCTCCAACCCTCTGGTAAGGTCGGACCCGGATATTACCCTTTCCGCCCAGGAGAGGGAGATCGGGGGCCTGGGAATCTTCATGGTAAAACAGACTATGGACCAGGTGGAATACCGGTACGAGAACGGCTGCAATATCCTTACCATAGAGAAGGGCATCGAGGAAGAAGGGGAGACAAAATGAGAGTCGGGGACCGTCTGACTGAGGAGACAAAGAAAAAGAAGAAAAGTCCCGCCCTCCCGCCGGAGGAGGACGAGGAGACGGACGAATACATGGAGTAGAAGAGAATGCCGGATCTGAATGAGGCGAAGAGTGTTTTTGACAAAACTCCCTTCGGGGGCATCAATACCGCTGAAAGTGTTTTTGACAGGCAGGCCGTTTTCCGCACCGGGGGAAAGAAAACGGGATGACGATGTCGGGGCGCCGGTGTCAATTTTGCGGCGGCGTCCGGGACTCCGCAGATAAAGGAGCGAAGGAATGAATATTAACGCCATTTTTGCCGGGCAGGATCAGGAGAAGCCCTTCGAGAGCTATGAACAGTATATGGAGTATCTCTTCAGCTGTGTCAATGAGGCCATGAACCGCTATCTCTCCGGCATGAAAAAAATATACGCCACCGGACAGGGAGGATACAAAAATGTGCTGTACCCGGACCTGGAGGTGGCCCATGATACCTGTCTGGACAAGATCG
>JAJQCU010000240.1:1644-5832 GCA_021202575.1 Lachnospiraceae bacterium | reverse complement strand
CGACCAGTTTGTGGACCGGCAGATGCAGGGCAGCGGCGGGGAGGAGCAGCTGGCGGAGGATGCTTCGGCGGACGACGGGGAGGACCCGGGCCTGGAGGATCAGGAGCTTTTAGATCTGTTCGCGGATTTTTCCATGGCTTCTTTGGACGTGAAGGAGTCAGGCTCAGGACAGGACGGGGGCGAGGCGCAGACCATGGAGCAGATGATCGATTACATAAACGCCCGGGCGGCCCTTTCTGTCAAACAGGGAATCAGCCTTCCCTTCCATGACATCTGCAGACGCCTGGATTTTGAGGATTTCACCGTTTTCTGCCTGGCCTGCAGCATTCTGTCCTCCACACAGACCGATTACGCGTGAATTTTCCAGGTCATCAATGAGAATGGCAGCCTGTCCGCCCCCACCATTGAATCCGCGGCCAAGCTGTACTACGGCAGCCGCTTTTCCATCACCGGGGCCTACGGGGACATGTCGGTATGCTTAGAGCAGCTTCTGCCGCTTTTGAATCTGCGGGTTTCGGGCAGCATGCCCTTTTCCACCGTAGTTTCTCCGGACAAAAGGGTGATTGACTTTCTCTTCGGCAAGAATCCGCTGCGCCTGGATGAGAATTATATCCGCTTCTTCCAGATGCTGACAAAGGAGGGAGAGCTGGATCCGATTCTGGCGAATGAGGGAGTTTTGGAGGCGCTGGAAATTTCCTACGGGGAGGGTGTGAGAATTTTCTCCATCTTCGGGGACGAGGGCAGCGGCCGGAAATTTTTTATCAGGCATTTCTGCAGACGGCGGGGCCTGCAGGCCATCACCATCAACTGCAAAAAATTATTTGTCTATGATTTTGAGTTTGTGAACCGGGCCCTGTGGGCGGTGACCAGGGAGTGCATTCTGCTCGGCGCCTGCTGCTGTCTGGACGATTTAAGCTTTCGCGAGGAGGAAAAGGAGAAATTCATCGGTTATATGGATCTGGCCTTTTCCAGCCTGACCCGCCATGGGGTGCTCTGCTTTGCCCTGAGCAGGGAAAAGCTGACCATGAAGGAGATGACCAAGGAGGAATTCACGGAGCTGGAGCTTCCCACCCCCTCCAATCAGGAGAGAGAGGACTGCTGGAAGTATTACGCGAAGGACTATTCTCTGGCAGAGGACGTGGACCTGGCGGAGATGGCCACCAAATTCCTCTTTACCCCGGGAAAGATTAAGGCGGCCCTTCATCAGGCCAGAAGCTACGCCGTCATGGACAAGGATATCCTGATCCCCAGGAGCACCCTGTTTAAGGGCTGCAATAATCAGATGAGCTCCGAGCTGACGCAGAAGGCCACCCGCGTCAAGGCCAATTTCGGCTTTGAGGACATCGTCATGAATAAGGATCAGCGGGAGACCTTAGAGCACGCCATCGACCAGATGACCTTCCGCAAGCAGGTTTATGACAACTGGAATTATACAAAGAAATATCCCTACGGCCGCGGCCTTTCCATTCTTTTATTCGGGGCGCCCGGCACCGGCAAATCCATGTGCGCCCAGGTCATTGCCCATGAGCTGAACCTGGAGCTGTACCGGGTGGACCTGTCCAAGGTCATTGATAAGTACGTGGGTGAGACGGAGAAATCCATCTCCATGATTTTCCGGGAGGCCAAGAAGTGCAATGTGGTGCTGTTCTTTGACGAATGCGACACCCTCTTTGCCAAGCGCTCCGACGACGGTGGCTCCAACCAGGCCTCCAACAACAACAAGACGGCCCTGCTTCTGCAGGAGGTGGAGGCCTATGACGGGGTATCGGTCCTGGCCACCAACTATAAGCACAATATTGACCCGGCGTTTTTCCGCCGGATGAAATACATCGTGGAGTTCCAGTTCCCGGACGCGGACACCAGGGAGATGCTCTGGAGGACCACTATCCCCAAGGGAACGCCGCTGGGGGAGGATGTGGATATCCGTTTCCTGGCGGAGAAATTTGAGTTTGTGGGCGGCAATATCAAAAACTGCATCCTGAACGCGGCCTTTCTGGCGGCGGCGGACGGGGACGGTCAGGAGGTCTGCATGAAGCATTACCTGCAGGCCATCCGGTATGAGTTTGTGAAGACCGGCAAGGTGTTTACCCGCTCCGATTTTGAGCCCTACGCGTCCCTGGTCGGGCTGTAATATGATCAAAGCGCCAATGTTCACGGATTGTTCCCCACTTTCACGTTCCCGCGGGTAATCCGGAAGGCAGTCAATTTAAGGAGGATACGGCTATGTGCGATACGCAGAATTCGGGCGGGAACGCCCCGCAGCAGCTGCAGGAGCAGCCTCAGCAGCAGGCAGTCATTCAGACGCAGCAGGAAGAACAGATACAGAACCAGGAGCAGGTGCAGGCTCCGGTACAGGCACAGGCGCAGGCGGAGACTCCCGAGCAGCTCCAGGCGCGGCTGCGCCGGGAGGAGGAGCTACGCCGGGAAAGGGAGGAAAGACAAAGGCGGGAGGAGAGAATCCACCGGATCCGGGAGAGAAGCCGGGTGCTTCTGCCCGAAAAGACCATCCAGGCCGGATCCTACGCTCATCGCTCCTCGGGGAATCACAGCGCGGGCAAGCGGAAGGTGAAAAGCCATATGTACGGTTCGACCTTCCGCACAAAGCGCCTGAACGCTGAGGCCATAGAGCAGACGCAGGCCGCGGCGGAAGCGGAACGCGTAAGAATGCTTGATTCCATGAGGGATCAGGTCCAGATCGGCTCCGAGGCCAAAGCCTACAATCTGTCCTTTTTCCTGAAGGAAGGGCGGGATACATATAACAGGGAGCTGATGGAGGGCGCCACCGCCGAGGGCCCCGTCGGCGCGGCCGCGTTTAGGGAATGTGTCCGCCAGATCATGGCGATGGAGCTGGGGAACCTGGATTTCAGGACAGATCAGTCGGTTGCGGCCCAAAGCGCGAAGCTGGAGGAGATTTCGGGGAAGACTCAGGCCATGTTCCGCATGCTGCAGCATTATCCGGAGCTGAAGGATCTGCTGGAGGAGGATGACAGGACAGATCTGGAAGCCAAGCTGGAGCAGGCTTTTTATATCTCCAATTATTATGAGCTGAGAAAGAAGATCATTACCAATTCTCATTACCGCCTTCATCGCAACTCGGAGATCTCCGACACCTTTGACAGGAGAGACACGCCGGAGCAGAGAAATCTGACGTTTTTGATCTGGCAGGCGGAGAAACGTCTGACAAAGCTGGATCCGGGCCAGAAGGAGCGGTGGCTGTATTCCACAGACCTGCGGGATCGGAATCCCCAGGATACGCTCGAGGTCAGGGGGCGGACAAAGTTATCGGACGCTGAGTACGGCAAAAACGCTTCCGAAATTGAGAGATCCATGCACGCGGAGTATTTTCGTCTGCAGGATAAAATCGTGGACGAGCATGTTACTCCGATCCGGCAACGGCTCCAGAGAGACCCGCGTTATCGGGTATGCGGTATGCAGGTGACCATGGCGGAGTCCTTTGTCCGCTATCTTTCCAATCTGCCGCGCCTGACGGCCTCCCGGCATATGCCCTTAAATGACATGCGCAGCATGGTGGAAAACCTGGCGGCCTGGCCGCAGGATATGGATAACGCGCAGGAGGTGCAGGAGTGCCAGGCACGCAATCTGGAGGGACTCAGGCAGTTTAAGGCCCTGATGAAAAGGCAGATGAAATACCTGAGAGAAAAATACGGCAACGGACTGGCCATTGAGGATCCCTCCGTCCTGAGCAGATACGGAAAAGAGATGGGCAGCGATTTTACAAACATGCAGGGACTTTCCGTTGCGCTGGATTACATGAAAAGGCTTCCGGGCCTGTTTGATGAATCGGATCCGGAGGATATGGAGCTGGACCGGTCGGTTGAGTATTACGGTGCCATGGCTTATTACGAGGGTGCGGCAAGAAATCAGTTTCGGAAGGCCGGGTGCAGCTATGCTGAATATAAAAAATTAGTCGCCTCCGGCACCATCCAGGACGCCGGGTTGGAATGTCCGTCGTTTGACGTTGTCAGTATGACAGACACCATGCATCTGGATATTCAATGGACTACGGTGTTTGACGAGAATGATATCCGCTTTTCCGACCTGCTGTCCCAGCTGAAGCCGGAGGCCTTCCAGAAGAGACTGGACCAGGCGGTGGCGGTCTTAAGCGAGGAGCAGAAAAGAGATATCAGCTGGAATCATCTCTTCGCGGAGTATCGCAACCTGAGCGGA
>JAJQCU010000240.1:0-1634 GCA_021202575.1 Lachnospiraceae bacterium | reverse complement strand
CAACGAAAAGAATGGTGGAGAAGGAGATGCCCGGAGTGCTGATACCGGAAAATATCCGGGAGGCCAGAGATCGGGGCCTGACTCCCGGGGCCATCGCGGTTCCGGGCATCGGCACGGATGATTTTAAGCTGATGCGCGAGATCTACCGGGATATACTGGCCCATCCGGAGAAGCGAGCTGATTACGGGCTTGCGGACGACGCGGATTTTGCGGAGTTTCAGGTCCATCTGGAGCGGGAATCCGATATGGGGGAGAACATTTACAGGGCGGACGCCAAGGCGAACCTGGCGCTGGAAATGCAGCATGAGCTGGATCAGATGGCGAGGGATCTGGAGGTCAGGAACGCGAAGGTTG
This sequence comes from Lachnospiraceae bacterium, assembly GCA_021202575.1. Lineage (GTDB taxonomy): Bacteria > Bacillota > Clostridia > Lachnospirales > Lachnospiraceae > RGIG6307. Next base: position 1,280 of record JAJQCU010000240.1, on the reverse strand, counting down.
TGGCCGGACAGCTGAGCAGGCAGCTTGGCCTGCTGGCTGACTCTTATATTGATGAGGGGAAAGAGTATAAGAGAGGGGAAGGAACACAGATTTATAAGGATTTCGTATATTTCCGCAACCGGGTCGGCATGCTCTTCTATCCAGAACACAGGCCGGTTTTAGAGCAGCTTGAAACACTTGCCCGGGAGCAGGAGCCAAATGCGGAGCTTACCGTATCCGGGAGTCAGGTGAGCACTTTCGAGGGAAGTCCCCTGATGGAGCTGCTGCAGGGGAAGGAACTGAAGGAGGAAGCGGACGTGGCGGGATTTGAGGACGCGGTGCAGGAATTCAATGAACTGTATGCCAGACATCTGGTTTACAGCCGCATGACCACAGCCGGAGAAATGCAAGAGTCCATGGACGCGGAGCCGCTCTGGCAGGGAGTGCGGCGGAAAAGAGGCTTTTTCCAGTATGATCTGAGCAACAGGCAGAGTGAGAATTACGAGCGCTGGGAAGCTGTCCTGAAGCGGATGGAAACCATGCTGCAGTAAGGAGGTCGTGATGGAGATTACATTGGTCAATCAGGAAAATCAGGAATATTTTCAGGCATATATCCCCCCGCAGCTGTCCGGGAAATGTGATGTGGTGCTGGGGGCTGTCACAGAGGACGGCCAGGCCTGCGGAGCGCTGGCGGCCGCCAGAGAGGAGGACGAGCTGCTCTGCATCCGGCATATTCAGGTGGCGGAGACTCAAAGAGGAAAGGGAGTCGGCTCTCAGCTGCTGGACGTGCTGCGCCAGATCGCCCGGGAGTCGGGGGATGACGCTATCTATTGCCAGTATCTGAAACCGGACGGGGACGATGGCTTTGACCGTTTCCTCGAAAAAAACGGATATCAGATGGATGAGGAGAAAAGCCGGGTTTTTGTGGTCACCCTTCAGGATTTAAGGCCGGAGCTCTTTGACGCCAGGGCGGCGGTTCAGAGAGACCAGATCCGTTCTTTGGCCAGGATCACGGACCGGATGTGGGATCGATTCACGGCGAAGGTGGATAAGGGCCGGACCGGGGAAAATGAGGGCGTGGAACTCTATCCAAAGACATTCTATGATCAGGAACTGAGTTTTCTGCTTATGAGGGAACAGGAGCCTGTGGGCGGGATCCTGTTCAGCCGCCGGGAGGAGGAGTATGTGCTGGAATACATGTGCACGCTGAGCCAGGTTCCTCCGGCGCAGATGATGGGGCTTTTGTCAGCCGCCTTTGAGGTGATAAAGAGCCGGGGGGAGGAGACGGCGCCCATCTATAT
>JAJQCU010000298.1:8471-10032 GCA_021202575.1 Lachnospiraceae bacterium | reverse complement strand
AATATAAACCGGTATCATTTCCAGCATAATCTCAGCACAGCCGGCCTCGCCGCTGTAGCACATCAGCCCGGAGAGCGCGCTGGTGCAAAGGCCGGTTTCCACCGACAGATAACAGCTTCTGATCTCCCCGTTTTCATAGGTGTAATAGGACACGTCATCGGTGGAATATACGGGGAAATTTTTCAACATCACGATGCTCTTCGCTCCTTCATAGGAAACCGTGGCCGCCTGTCGGACGCTGCCATCCTGAATATCCATCAGATTGACCCCGTAGGTCACGCCCCTCTCATCCAGGCAGCGCACATAGCCGTCCACGCTGCTGATCTGCCCGTTGGTATAGCCGGACTCGGCCAGCTGTTCCGCCACATAATCCACAATAAACGCGTTTTTCATCCAGAAAAAATCCAGATAAGAAGTGATCCCATATTCCGCCGCAAAGGCCTCATACTCCTCTGACACCTCCAGCCGAACCGTATTGTCCCCCAGAAGCATAAGCTCGATATCTCCGCTGGCAATAAAAGAACATATCTGCGCGAAATACTCTCCCTGCTCCTCATTCAGCTCCGGATCATAAACCGCCGCCTCCATGTCGTCACTGCTGGCAAAAACAGCGTAATACTCCGCGTATAAGGGTCCCAGATAAAGATAAGCTAGCTGGCCTCCCATCCGCTCAAAAGCCTCGTACAGAACGGATTCTACCACGATATCCTCATTCACATGTCTGTTAATATAATAAACATTATTAACGTACTCATACTCCACATCCGCCTGAAAGCTCTGGCAGGCCAGCTCCAGCGCGTCCGTGTAAACCAGCACAATGGCCTTATTCTCCGCGGTGGTGCCCAGGTCTGTCGCTCCCAGCTCATACTGCAGCTCAAAATTTCCACTCTCCACAATATCCGCAGCCGAATCCAGGGAAATGACAGTCCAGCCCGAATCCACCGTAAGCCAGGACATCAGGGAATAGGCCAGGCAGGAGCCCCCGACAAGTACCAATATGACCACCAGAAAAAGCCGGAGCCGGATATGCCTGTCTGAAAGCTCCACCCGCTGCACCGGCCTGGGATGGGGTAAATCTCTGTTATCTCTCGCTGTTCTGTTTGCCAAGCTGTTTCCTCCTCCAACTCTTCTTAACCAAATGCACTGAATCGTTTCTTCAAAAACACCCCTGCCGCAGGCAGAAATGCACCGCATCTGATAACGTCCCGGACTGCGGCGAGGCTTTTATGGCCTGTAATTCGCGCGTCAGGCGGTGCAAGACGCATAATGTAACAGTTCCTTAGTAAAAAAGCACCTGTACGCAAGCACATACAGGCGCTTTATCTTTTGTCTGTGAAAGGCTGGCCGTCAGTTATCCATACATGTAAACACGTCTGTCTGACGATTGACAGCACCTTCTTTAAATAATCGCAATCACAATCAGCAGCAGCAATATAATCAGCAGCGCGGCGATAAACCCAAAGCCGCCGATGGCGCCCTTCTTACACGCCTTATAATTGCGGATGTAATTGAAATGCTTGAACACAAAGGCGGCAATGATGCCCAGCACCGGCTGGAGGAA
>JAJQCU010000298.1:2330-8461 GCA_021202575.1 Lachnospiraceae bacterium | reverse complement strand
TCCTGTATCGTGAACCGTTGTTATCGTTTATTCCTCATCGATGATCTTTTTCTCCTGGGAAGCCTTCAGCTTTTCCTCATACTCCGGGTCATCCGGGTCCAGAATAGTGATGGACTTTAAGGGCTCGTTCTTTTCCCGAAGCGCCTTGTACTCCTCAATCTCCTTTTTGTTGCCGTACACAAAGTGATTATGTCCGATATCCACCAGCTCCGGCTGGTCCACGCTGTAATCATGGATGCTGGGATCGTAGGTGTAAAGCACCTTGTTCTTCTCCAGCGCCGGGTCCGGAATCGGGATGGCGGAAATCAGGGAGTGAGTGTAGGGATGCATGGGGAAGTCAAACAGCTCCTCCGCTTCCGCGACCTCCACGATATTGCCCTTGTAAATAATACCGATACGGTCAGAAATAAACCGCACGATGGAGAGGTCATGGGCGATGAACAGGTAGGTCACGCCCTTCTCTCTCTGGAACTTCTTTAACAGATTCAGCACCTGGGCGCGGATGGAGACGTCCAGAGCGGAAATAGGCTCGTCCGCCACCACCAGCTCCGGCTCCATAACCATGGCCCTGGCCAGGCCGATACGCTGGCGCTGACCGCCGGAAAACTCGTGGGGATACCGGGTCAGATGCTCGGGGAGCAGGCCAACCTCGTTGATGATATTCTCCACCTTCCGCACGCGGTCCGCCTCATTCTCAAACAGATGGAAGTTATAAAGGCCCTCGGAAATAATATAATCCACGGTGGCGCGCTCATTTAAAGAAGCGGCCGGGTCCTGGAAGACCATCTGGATATTGCGGATGACCTCTCTGTCCAGAGAATTGGGAATTTTGCCGGAAATCCGGACGCCCTTGTACTGTATCTCGCCAGCCGCGCAGGGGTTCACCCTGATAACGGCCCGGCCGATGGTGGTCTTGCCGGAACCGGACTCACCAATTAGGGAGAAGGTCTCCCCTTTGTAAATGTCAAAGGAAGCGTTCTTGACCGCCCTGACAGCCTTGTCTCCCTTGCCAAAGGTAATGTCCACGTTCTTTAAGGACAGCAGAATCTCTCTGCCGTTCTCATCTATGGGTCCATGCTCGGGTAAATGTGTCACATGGGCCTCTTTTTCATTTGCGATATTTGTGTTTGCCATGTCCACATCCCCCTATATATTAAACGCTTTCATCAGTTTCGTGTGAATGTCCCGAATGCCCTCGGGCTTCTCAATCTTCGGCGCGTGCTCATCCAAAAGCCATGTCTTGGCAAAATGGGTCTCCGTCACCGGGAACATGGGCGGCTCCTCCAGGGTGTCGATTTTCAGGCAGTACGGATTTCTCGGCGCGAAAGCGTCGCCCTGTATCGCGTTGTACAGAGACGGCGGTGTGCCCGTGATGGAGTACAGCTCTGTATTGCGCTGCGCCAGCTGGGGCAGGGAGGACAAAAGCGCCCAGGTATAGGGATGGCGGGGATCATAGAAGACCTCATCCACCTTTCCTAACTCCACAATCTGCCCGGCGTAAAGCACAGCCACGCGGTCTGCGATATTGGCCACCACGCCCAGGTCATGGGTGATGAACACGATGGTGTAGTGGAACTCCTTCTGCAGATCCTTGATCAGCTTCAGAATCTGCGCCTGAATGGTCACATCCAGAGCTGTGGTAGGCTCGTCGCAGATCAGAATCTTTGGCTGGCAGGACAGGGCGATGGCGATAACGATACGCTGTCTCATACCGCCGGAATACTGGAACGGGTAATCGTCAAAGCGGGCGTCCGCGTTGGGAATTCCCACCTTGGTCATCAGCTCCAGCGCCCTCTTCCTGGCCTCCGCCTCCGTCACATCCTGGTGCTTCATGATGATGGAGGTGATCTGCTTGCCGATGGTGATAATCGGGTTTAAGCTGGTCATGGGGTCCTGGAACACCGTGGCAATCCTTTTGCCTCTGACCTTGGCCCAGTCCTGCGCGTACTTGACCTTCGCCAGATCCAGAATGCAGGTGCCGTGCAGCTCATCGCCCGTCTCATCCAGAAATTCCACACGGAAATTGACCTCGGAGAAGACCTTATTTCTCTGATCCATATCATTCAGGTCCACTCCCAGCTTCATGGCCTTTTCTATAGCCTTGCCCAGCTGCTTCATCATTTTTCTCTTCTGGGTAATGCCATAGCGTCCCACAGAGAGATACATTTCTTTGGCCAACTCCTCATTTCTCTTAATGGTCTCCCGGGAAATAGAGCCGGAAATCTCCTTCTCATAGCGGGCTTTTAAGGCGGACATTTTCTGATCATACTCTTTATGGTAGGCAGCGTCATTTTTCACCGCCTGCTGGTGCGCCTTGATCTTGTCCTGTTTTTCCTTCTCTAACTGCTTGATCTCCGCGTCATAACCCTTTATGCGCTCTTTGGCCGCCTTGATCTTATCCTTTTCACTCTTGGGATCATAGGTCTGCCTTTCATTGAACAGATTGGTTCTCTTAAAGGTGACTTCATTGATCAGGGCGTCGACCTTCTCCCGCTCCTCATCGCTTAAGCTGCTCTTCTGCCTTTTCTCAGACTCCAGAGCCAGAATTTCCTGATAAGTGGCTGCGCCAAGCTCCAGCTTGGAGGCCTCGTTGAGATGCTTCATGGCGGTGGCAATCATTTTCCTGGCGTTGTCGTCCAGCGGCACTCTGGTGTCCGCCAGCTCCGGATCGCTGAAAATAATCTGTCCCTCGTCGATAAAGCCGTTGCTGTCGTTCATACCGGCAAAGGTCTTGGTAAACACGGACTTGCCGGAGCCGGACTCGCCCACGATGGCGATGGACTCGTCCTCGTAAATATCCAGGGAAATCCCGCGGATGGCGGTCAGAATACGGCCGCGCACATGGAACTTCACATGGAGGTCCTTAATTGATAATAATACCTTTTTCTCTTCCATTGGCTGCCCCCTCACATATGCGTTCTGGGATCGGACGCGTCACCCAGATTCTGTCCCACCACGTAAAGCACGACGGCGATGATGGCGGATACCGCCACAGGGCTCCAGAACTCAAACTCCCAGCCCGGAGTGACCATGGCGCTCTCAGCCTCATAAATCAGACGGCCCAAAGACATGTCTGTCAGGCCCAAGCCGATGTAGGCCAGGAACACTTCATAGGAAATATAGGAGGGGATCTCCGTGGCCGCCAGAGTCACAATGACGGACGTCATGAAGGGAAGAATATTCTTCATGGCAATCTTGGGCGTGGAGGTTCCCAGACATTTGCTGGCCAGATTGTACTCCCGGTCTCTGATAATGATAACCTGAGTCCGGATAAAGTAAGCGACGCTGATCCAGCCCGTCACCGTCAGGGCAAATACCATGGTCCAGAAGCTGGCGGTAAATAACATTACCAGCACGGAAATCATCAGCACGTAGGGAATGTTGGCGATGACGTTGTATACGTTCATCATGACGGCGTCCACCTTCTTGGAGAAGCCCCAGATGGCTCCCACCACCACACCGATGGTCAGGTTGATCAGCGCGCAGACAAAAGCAAGAGAAACGGAAATTCTCGCGCCGTACCAGATGGCGTCAAAGGTAGAGTTGCCGGAAGCGCCCGTGCCCAGAATCCAGTGGATATTGTAGCCCAGAAGCTTCATTGCCGCAAGGGGACGCAGATGCTTGGTGGCCGCGTCCAGCACGTTGGCGTATTTGTCGTACTCAAAGAATACCGGATAAAAATATGTCAGCAAAACGATGATACCCAGCAGGCTGAGAGCAACGATATTTGCCTTTTTCTTGAAGAACACCCGGAACACGGAACGCCAGTAGGAATACCTGGGCGCCGTGATCTTCTCGGATTCCAGCTCATTGTGGTCTACTCTGGAAAAAAGCTCCTCTACAGGCATATCATATTTTTCAAATAATTCATTATTATTCATACGTTTTTACCTGTCCTTCGTCGTAAATGAGATTCTGGGGTCTACCATGGACATCAGCAAATCTCCCAGAATAATAGAGGTTACCGTCAGTACCGCGTAAAACAGGGTCACACCCACAATCACGCCGTTATCGTATGCGTTGATAGCCGTGGTCAGCAGGTTGCCGGCGCCGGGAACCACGTAAACACGCTCTGTGATGATAGCGCCCGTCAGCGCTCCCAGCACACTGCCGGGAATGCCGTGTATAATGGGAATGGCGGCGTTTTTCATAATATGCTTGCTGAAAATCTCAGTCTCGCTCAAGCCGCCGGACCGGGCGAACTTCACGTAGTCCGCGTTCATCTGGTCGATCATATACCGGCGCATCCACTTCATCAGACTGCCGATGGAAGGCAGCGCCAGGGAGATAATGGGCAGCATATAATAGAGCTTGCTGGTGCTCTCCATGTTGAACGTGGTGGGCAGACCGAAGACCGAGCCTCCGATGGCCTTAAACAGGAAGATATAGGCCAGAGACGGCACCGCTATAATAAAGATGATATACATCGTGCCGATCTTGTCCAGCAGCCCATCCTTATAGCGGGCCATCAGAACGCCCAGAGGCAGGCCGAGCACATAGGCAATTATCGTAGCGATAATGCCGATCACAAAGGAATATCCGATCTTGGATCTCCCCGCGCTGAACGTGGATACGTTTGTGTAATTGTCCAGATAGCGCGCCGCGTTCACCACCGTGGCATCCTGGGAACCGGACAGATAGGTGGCAGTATGCAGATTGTCCGCGCTGCTCTCCGTCAGCCCGGTCTCATAGGTCACCGTGCGCATGGCAAAGGAACCCTGCCTCTGCGTCATGGTCTGCCAGACATCAACTCCGCTGTTGACGGAATAGGAAATACCCAGATTGATATTGACAAAGTTCTGATGGACATAAGGGAACACATTGTCAAAATACAGCAGATATTTATGATTGGTGCCGTTTCCGATAATGGCGGGGGAAAACGTATCTCCTCCATACAGAGGATCATATAAAGTGAAAGTGAGTCCTCTCTCTCCCACATCATCTTCTACATAATTGATATTGTCGAATTCAAACAGATCCGTGAAATAGCTGATAATCCTGTTGATCAGGGGAATATCCTTGGTGGCGAACAGCGTCTGTGTGCCGCCGGAGGCTAACTTCTTGCCGGCCACGACCGCGTCCAGCCTGACCACCGTATAGCCCTGGGATTCATAATACTCGGTAAACATCGCCACATATTCGGCAACCTCCTCCGAGTCGTTCTCGGCAGTCCTGCCGATGGAAGCCACCGAGGAACGGGTCTCCTCATCCAGCTCCCCAGCCTGCACCATGGCGGTGAGCCAGTCCGTGTAGGGGACATAGTCCAGATAGCCATAGGATTCCCACTGCTGATAGCAGTAGGTGGTGCGCTGGTTATTCGACAGCTTGGAATACTGGGAATCATTCGCAAAAACCTTATTCCGATCCAGCAGCGAATAAATCATGATCATTACAATGGCTACCACCGCAATAACTGAAAATATGCTGTATAAAATACGTTTTGTTAGATATTTTGCCATAATTTTTCTCTCGCTTTATATAATGGGCAGATATGTGCGTCCATTATGAATTTTCCGGTTTCTATTCTCAGTCATTTTGAGGATATCATCAGGCACTTACGGGTAAATCCGATGCTCCGGATGATATCTTCAAACCGGCTGTGAACAGATACCTTGTGTGTATATAGCATAAGAGAGTGGCTGTCCGCCACTCTCTTGCAGCTATTTTACTGATATTTCATCTCAGCAGTTATTTGATTTACCACAGTCCCAGGCTGCTGGTCATGTAGCCGCTGCCATCCGGAAGCATGGTATCCAGATAGGTGGACGGATCCACATAGTCCGGGCCCCAGCCGCTCAGGTCATACATCTCGTAGTTGGTTTCTTCGCCGCTCTCGGTGTAGTAGCCCGCGTAATACCACTGGTCAGCAGTGGCCTCGATCTTATTGACAATAACCATGCCGCCCAGAGAGCCCTCGACGGACTGCTTGTAAGCCTCAGCCCTGTTGGAGTAGGTCTCGGAACCGCTGTAGAACGGATAGTCGATATAGATCGGGTTGTCCTCATCCACTGTGATGCCCATGGCCGCCAGCTCCTCGATGGCAATCTCCAGCTGCTCCATAGCCGCGTCCGGATTATACCAGCCGTCAAACAGGTCTGTGCTGGTGCCGTCCCAAGCAACGATATCGGAGC
>JAJQCU010000298.1:0-2320 GCA_021202575.1 Lachnospiraceae bacterium | reverse complement strand
CCGTCGATATCAACTATTTTGGAGTCGTCGGGATCCAGCTGTGCCTGAAGGATCTGACAATAATAGGTTCCGGCCGCGAAGGTGGTGGCTGTGCCGTTGATATCTATCGTTGCGTCCTCATCCAGGAATACAAAGTCGCCGGGAGTATAGGTGTTTCTGATAGAAGCGTACTTCAGATCCTCGCCCTTGGTCTGCGCGAAGTAAGCGCCTCTGTCGGTGGCATAGCTCAAAGCCAGACGGAAGCTCTGCAGCGCCATGGCCTCATAGGTCCTTGCCTTCTCCTCATCGCTCTTGGGAGACTCAAGGGTGCCATCGTTGGTGTTGGCATAAGCATGCCTGTTGACATTATAGAACGCCATGTAGGAGGTGGTGGTGGTGCTGGAAATATACGCATAGGTGTCATAAATTCCGTCAGCCTTGGCCAGCTCCAGTCTGGACGCATTCAGGGTCACGCTGTCATTGTCGCCGTTCAGGGTGTCAGTATAGGTCTTGGAAGCATCGGAACCATCGTCATATTTCCAGGTGATGGTATCCATATTCACCGCATCCAGATTCCAGTAGGTCTCATTCTTGGAGAAGATCACAGTGGTGGTAGCGGTGGCGTTGGTGATGATGTAGGGTCCGCAGTAGACGATGCTGTCCTTGTCCTTGCCATAGAGGTAATCGGACGCGGAAGCGTCATACTCGGTGCCGAACTTGCCGCCCATGGAGGTATAATAGGTGCTGCACAGAGGTGCAAGCATGGTATATCCGGTCATGGTGTTGAAATAAGTGCAGGGCTCAATCAGATGATATACAAGAGTATAGTCATCAGGAGCCTCAACGCCAACCTGAGTAAAATCAGTGATCTCGCCGCTGATATACTCGCCAAGGCCCTCCACAACGCCGTCAAGCAGATCGCCCAGGCCGGACTGTGTATCAACGCAGTGCTGCAGACCGGCTACCCAGTCATCCGCCACTACCTCGGCGATCTCACGTCCCTGGGAGTCAACCCACTTGACGCCCTCGCGGATGTAGAAGGTCCAGGTCAGGCCGTCGTCAGACACTTCATAATCGGTAGCCAGAGCGGGCTGCTGAACGCCTTCGCAGTCATACTCCAGCAGACCGTCATAGGTATTGACCAAAACCTCATGGTCAACGCTCTTGGAGCTTGCCAGATCATCATAGGTCTGAGGATCGGAGCTGTAAACGATATTCAGTTCATTCTTGAATGTGTAGCCCTGCTCGGTCAGATAAGCCTCAGCCTCAGCCTTGTAGGTGCCAGTGCCTCTCAGTTCCTCCCACAGCTCTCTCAGATAGGTAATGTCCTCGGTCTTGAGGAAGTCCTCGGTCACCAGACCGCCATAATATTTGTCAGAGTCATTACCGGCATTCGCGTAGGGAGTGGTACGGGTTACCATACGGGAGATCGCGTAGTTGCCGCCTGAAGAATACAGGGGAAGCATCACGCCGCTCTCTAACAGCTTCGCCTCAGAAGCAGCCATCATGGCGTATCTCTCAGATACGGTGGTGGCGTCTGTCTTGGCCGCGGAATAGGCGTCATAGAACTCGCCCAGAACGAGGTCATAAATGTACTCGCTGGACGCATAATAGTCCATATCAGCGACAGCGGAAGCAAGTGTGGGCTCCAGTTCCACTTCAGCTGTGCTCTCCGAGCTGGAGCTTGTCTCTTCGGTTGTGGTGGTCTCAGTGGTTTCGGAACTGGAGCTGCTGGAACTGCTGGAGCCGCAAGCGGAAAGAATGCCGGCAGAACCTAAGGCCGCTCCTCCTACTACCATTCCCTTCATGAAGTCTCTGCGGGAAATACATTTCATCATAAAAATTTACTAATTTAATGATATGCACCCGGATACTCGCCCCGGAATGCGGCCTGTCCGTGCAGCCGGCCGTCTCTCGCCAACGAGCCGACGCCATCCGCCAAAATCCACAAAAAATCAGCGAAAAAACTGGCAGAATCGACACGGTAAAAAAACTCAGGTTGATTTATCTTAACACTATTCCGGTCATTTGGCAAGTTAAATTTACACGTTTTTTCCCTTAATTTCAGGTTTTGGCAACATTTTCTTCATAATTTTTTAAAAAGACCGGTTTATGCCCCGAATAATTCCCAGACTTCAAAACAAATCACTGTGAGTTCCTGTCCTGAGTATCCGCATATGCCCTCATTCTTTTGCCATCTGGCTGCGCACAGGAAAATAAAAAAGCTCAGAATTCTTTATCTGTAAAGAATTCTGAGCTTTCCTGTTGGCTGCGGAAGAAGGGACTTGAACCCTCAAGGAGTAACCTCCACACGGACCTGAACCGTGCGCGTCTGCCAATT
>JAJQCU010000140.1:7121-10128 GCA_021202575.1 Lachnospiraceae bacterium | reverse complement strand
TTCCAATGATGATCTTTCGACTCTGGTATCATTATCATTAGGGAGAAAATCAGACAGCAGGGAAAAATGGAAAAATGGTTTTTAAAAAATAAAAAAGGCGACGCGGAGGGGCTTATAAAGGCCTGCGGCATCAGTCCCTCCCTTGCGCAGATTCTTATCAACCGGGGCGTCAGGGATGTGGAGGCGGCGCGGCAGTTTCTGGGCGGGGAAGAGCGTCTGCACGCGCCCGCGCTTTTGCTGGACGGCGAAAAGGCCGCGGACATCCTGCGCGGCAAAATCGCGGAAAAGAAAAAAATCCGGATTATCGGCGATTATGACTGTGACGGCATCTGTGCCGCCTTTATTTTAAAAAAATGTCTGACGGAAATGGGGGCTGAGACGGATGTAAAGCTGCCTCACCGCATTCTGGACCGCTACGGGCTGAATATCCACATGGTTGAGGAGGCCCTGGAGGACGGGGTGGATACCATCCTGACCTGCGACAACGGAATCGCGGCGGCGGAAGAGATCCGTTTCGCGAAGGAGCGGGGCATGACGGTGATCGTCACAGACCACCACGAGGTTCCCTTCACGGAGGAAGATGGAGAGAGGCGGGAGCTCCTGCCCCCGGCGGACGCGGTGGTGGACGTGAAGCGGGTGGAGGATCGTTACCCCTTCCAAGGGATTTGTGGGGCGGTCACTGCCTGGAAGCTGTGCCAGCTTTTACTGGGAGAGGAGCATCCGCTGATCGGGGAGCTGGTTGTATACGCGGCTTTGGCTACCGTCTGTGATGTGATGGATCTGGTGGATGAAAACCGGGTTATTTTAAAGCAGGGACTGAAAAGGATCAACCGGAGGCCGCCCGTGGGACTGAAAGCCCTGATGGGAGCTTTTGAGCTTCATAATAAGAAGATTTCCACCTATCACCTGGGCTTTCTCATCGGCCCCTGCCTGAACGCCACCGGAAGGCTGGATATGAAGGATGAGCGCCAGGCGCTGGTGTACGCCCATAAGCTGAAGGAGCTAAATGAGCAACGAAAGGAAATGACCCGGCTTGGCACGGAGCAGGCGATCCGGGAGCTGAAAGCGGCCTCCCCGTCGGGAGTCCTGGATAAGGTTCTGGTTTGGTATCTGCCGGACTGCCATGAGAGCGTGGCCGGTATCATTGCCGGGCGGGTGCGGGAATCCTGCCATCGGCCCACCATTATTTTTACCAGGGCGAAGGAGGGCGTCAAGGGCAGCGGCCGTTCCATGGAATGCTACGACATGTTCACGGAGCTGTCCGCGTGCAAGGATCTGTTCACCAGATTTGGCGGTCATAAGATGGCGGCGGGAATCTCCATGGACTCCGAGGAAAAGATTGAGGAGCTGCGCAGACGGCTGAACGACCAGTGTACGCTGACGGAGGAGGATTTCGCGGAAAAGGTGCTGATCGACCTGGCGTTGCCCCTGTCCCACACCAGCCTGGCGCTGGCGAAGGAGCTGGAAAAGCTGGAGCCCTGCGGCGTGGCCAATCCCCGGCCGCTCTTCGCGGAGAAAAATCTGGTGCTGATCAACGGCCAGATCCTGGGGCAGAAGGGGAACGCGGCGAAATATACGGTGAAAAGCCGGGACGGGCTGCTGCATCAGGTGATGCTCTTTGGGGACCTGCAGCCCTTCCATGATTTTCTGGACCGAAAGTTCGGCACGGGCAGCAGCCGGAGAGTATATACCCATACCTGCGCCTTCCCCATGCATATGGTGTACCAGCTTCAGGTCAATCAGTTTCAGATGAGGGAGAGCCTGCAGATTGTGATGAAATATTTTTGCTGAGAAAAAAGGAAATTCCAACCTCGGTGCGGTGCCAGCGGAAGAAAATTTCCTGAAAAATGTAGATGACATGCGAAAAGGACTCCGAGGAGTCCTTTTCTGCATTTCTTATGAGGGGGAGATAGTGAGTTCATCAACTATCTGAAACATACTATAAACGAAAAGTGTGGTGAAAATGTAACGCTTTTCTAAAGAAAACGGAAAAATCATTAAGAAAACTTTCCGGAAAGGAAAGAATGGATAAACATGGATGAGAATAAGCATCGGCCGACTGAAAACCGGCCGGAAAATGCGCGGACATGGAAAAAGGACTCCGAGGAGCCCTTTTTCGCATTTCTTATGAGGGGGAGATAGTGAGTTCATCAACTATCTGAGACTAATATAGACTGAAAATGTGGCGAAAGTGTGACGGTTCTCTAAAAATCAAATAAAACTGATGAAGAAAATGGGAGAATTCCTGTAAAATTTTAGCGTAACGGCAATCTTAGCCCCGTAAGGGGCGGGATTGCGAATGTGGGGGCGAAATCTGTGAACAGTAACAAACAGAATGGCGGCGGAAGGTGATTGCGGAAAGGGATACAGGGGAAAGTGATTTCGGAAAGTAATGCTGAAAGTGATTACTGAAATGATTGCGGAAAAGGATATAGACTGAAGGGGATTGACTGAAAGTGATTGCGGAAAAGGATATTGAAAAAAAAGACGGTTCATGTTATTGTATTTGTTGATACGTTTTTCCGAAAACCCAGGAGAAGTAAAGGGAAAAGCGGAGCGTATATGATAAACGAATCTGTCTGCGGATGCGGACGGCGTTTTTACACAAAAAGGAGTCAAAAATAAAATGATCCTTCATAAAGAGTTAAGTTTCCTGCTGGAAGGACTTGCATTTTCTGTTTTACAGGGCAGCACGGACGTGGAAATCACTGACATTGTCAACGATTCGCGTAAAGCGGTGGAGGGCTGCCTGTTTTTCTGCATTGTGGGAAATAATTTTGACGGCCACGATATGGCGGATGAGGCAGCGGCGAAGGGCGCGAGGGTGCTCATCGTCAGCAGGCCGGTGGCCGTGCCGGAATCTGTGACGGTGATTCTGGTGGAGGACACCCGCTACGCCATGGCCTTTATTGGGGCGGCGTATTATTTCTTTCTCTAGTAGTCATATACGCGGGGACGGGTGTCGGGGACCTGGGGGATGCAGTCATCGCGGTGTATGGTGGAGTGG
>JAJQCU010000140.1:741-7111 GCA_021202575.1 Lachnospiraceae bacterium | reverse complement strand
TTGAGGAGATTATGGTCGAAGGACATATTCACTCCGGCAATACCACGCCGGAGTGCAGTCTTTTGCCGGAATATTTTGCGCGGATGGTGGACGAGTGGCTGGACACGGTGGTCATGGAGGTCTCCAGCCAGGCGCTGATGCTGCATCGCACTCAGGGCTTTGTCTTTGATTATGGCGTGTTCACCAACCTGGAGCCGGACCACATCGGGCCGGGGGAGCATGAAAGCTTTGAGGATTACCTGCACTGCAAGAGCCTGTTATTTCAGCAGTGCAGAATGGGAATCGCCAACGGGGACGACGCCCATACGGCAAAGGTGATGGAGAACCGTACCTGCGAGCTTTTCACTTATGGCTTTGGTGAAACCAACGATCTGCGGGCGAAGAACGTGGAGCTGGTGAAGACGCCGGGGCAGCTGGGGATTGCCTTCGATGTGGAGGGCGCCTTTCACGATCATGTGCAGATTGCGACACCGGGCCGCTTCAGCGTTTATAACGCGCTGGCGGCGATTTCGATCTGCCTGCAGTTCGGGGTTTCCCATGGGGATATCAGGGAGGCGCTTTTGAGGGCAAAGGTCAAGGGCCGGATCGAGATGGTGCCGGTGTCCGATGAATTTACCCTGATGATTGATTACGCCCACAAAGCCATGGCGCTGGAAAGCTTATACAGTACTTTAAAGGAATACCATCCCAAACGTCTGGTCAGCGTGTTCGGCTGCGGCGGCAACCGCTCGAAGCTGCGGCGCTATGAGATGGGGGAGGTCAGCGGCAGACTTGCGGACTTCACCATCGTCACCAGCGACAATCACAGATTTGAGGAGCCTATGGATATCATCGCGGATATCCGCTCCTCCATTGAGAAGACCGGCGGGGAGTTTATTGAGATCTGCGACCGCAAGGAGGCCATCCGCTACGCCATTCACCACGGGCGGCCGGGGGATATCATTGTGCTGGCCGGCAAGGGGCATGAGGATTATCAGGAGATTCGGGGAGTGAAATATCCCATGGATGAGAGAGTTCTGATTCAGGAGATACTCGAGGAAGACAGGCTTAATGCAGTCGGGGAGTGTGAACAGCAGAATGTGTAAAGAATTCAGAAACAGTCGGGGTAAGATGAAAAATGTTCTGTAATTTCAATGCCAGATAATCCTGACAGAGATGTTTTCTTAAATTAAGACAGATGGATATAAAAAGAGACGCTGAGTTAGTGCGGCAGGGAGGAGTATGGAGCTTTACGCGGATATTATTGTGGATATTACACACGAGAAGCTGGACCGCACCTTCCAGTACCGCATTCCGGACGCGCTGCGGGACCAGGTCAGGGTGGGCTCCATGGTGTCAGTGCCCTTCGGCGCGGCCAACCGGGAGCTGACCGGTTACTGTATCGGCGTCACGGCCCTGCCCTCCTATGATAAGGAGAGGATCAAGGACATTATTTCTCTGAAGGAAAAAGGGGTGACCGCCGAGGGCAGACTGATTGAGCTGGCTGATTTTATGAAAAACCGTTACGGCGTCACCATGATCCAGGCGCTGAAAACGGTGCTCCCGGTGAGAGAGACCGTGAAGGGCGTTCAGAAAAGGATCATCCGTGCCCTGTATAATATGGAAGAGCTTTCCGCGCTCTATGAACAGCTGGAGGCAAAGCACCAGTCCGCCAGGATGAGGCTGATCCGGGCGCTGATGGAGAAGCCTCAGCTGGATTATGAGTATGTGATCAAAAGCCTGAAGGTCTCAGCCCCCACCCTGAGATGGATGGAGGAGACGGGCGCGGGCAGGGTGGAGACCAGCGCCCTGTACCGGAACCCGGTGCGGGATACCGGGGAGGAAAAGGCGGGTTTTGAACTGAGTCCGGCCCAGAGACATATTGTGGAGGAGATTACTTCTCACAGGGAAAAAAACGGGCCAGGCCAGTATCTCATTCACGGCATCACCGGCAGCGGAAAGACAGCGGTTTATATAGAACTGGTGCAGCGCGCCTTAGAGCGCGGGGAGCAGGCTATTGTGCTGATTCCCGAGATCTCCCTGACCTGGCAGACCCTGCGGCGGTTTTATTCCCGCTTCGGGGATCGGGTGTCCGTTATGAATTCCACCCTCTCTCAGGGGGAAAAGTATGATCAGATGCGGCGGGCCGTATCCGGGGACATCCAGGTGATCGTGGGCCCCAGGTCGGCGCTGTTTACGCCCTTTCCGAAGGTGGGGCTGATCGTCATCGATGAGGAGCATGAGAGCTCCTATAAGTCCGAGTTAAGCCCCAGGTACCACGCCAGAGAGGTGGCCGGGGAAATCGCCCGGCTTCATCAGGCGGATCTGGTGCTGGGCAGCGCCACTCCCTCCATGGAAGCGTACTATGGGGCGCGGAGGGGAGAATACCGGTTATTTGAATTAAAGGAACGGCTGACCGGCGGAAGCCTTCCGGCCACGCAGATCGTAGATCTGAGAAAAGAGTTAAAGGAGGGCAACCGGAGTATTTTCAGCCGGGTGCTTTTATCCAAAATAGAAGACAGACTTGCCAAAAAGGAGCAGGTTCTGTTATTTTTAAACAGAAGAGGCTATACCGGCTTTATCAGCTGCCGCAGCTGCGGCCAGGTGATCCTCTGCCCTCATTGCAGTGTGTCGCTGTCCCTGCACAGGGACGGAATGCTGCACTGCCATTACTGCGGCTATGTGCAGCCGCGGGTGGAGGTCTGTCCCAAATGCGGCTCTTCCCATGTGCTGGGCTTTAAGGCGGGCACGGAGCAGGTGGAGGAAAGGGTACGGCAGTGCTTCCCGTCGGCAAGAGTGCTGCGCATGGACGGGGATACCACCCGGCACAAAAACAGCCACGGTGCCATTCTTTCCGCCTTTGGCAGACAGGAAGCGGACATTCTGGTGGGTACCCAGATGATTGTGAAGGGCCATGACTTCCCTAATGTGACGCTGGTGGGGGTTATCGCGGCGGACTTAAGCCTTTCGGAGCAGGATTTCCGCTCCGGGGAGCGCACCTTCCAGCTGTTGACCCAGGCGGCCGGGAGAGCGGGCCGGGGCAGCATCCCCGGGGAAGTGGTGATTCAGACCTACCAGCCGGAGCATTACAGTATTCAGATGGCGGCGGCCCAGGACTATCAGGGCTTTTATGAGAGGGAAATGGCTTACCGGACCCTTCTCCATTATCCTCCCGCGGGCTGTATGATGGCGGTGCATATTTATGGAAAAGAGGAGGCTCAGACCGGGAAGCTTGCGCAGTGCCTGACAATACAGGCGGCAGCGGCGGTTCAGGGAGGCCTTCCGGCACAGATCATGGGACCGGGGGAAGCGGGCGTATATAAGCTGAAGGACGTCTATCATTATGAGATTTACGCGAAAGCCCGGGAGAGGGAGACACTGCTTCAGCTGAAAAACGGAATGGAGCTCTACAGGGAGCAGAGCTGGCCCACCAAGGATAAAGAATTCATTCAGTTTGACTTTTTATAGTTACGATTCGCGGCCGGTTTGAAAGATATTGGCAGGCCCGTCAGGCGTAGTATGCCTGGAAAGGGCTGCGAAAGGAGAGAAAATTTTATGGCAATTCGCAAAATCAGAGAGATCGGGGATCCGGTCCTGTATAAAATTTCCAAAGAGATGTCCTCCATGACCCTGCGCAACAGGATGCTCATCGATGACATGTTCGATACCATGTACGAGGCAGACGGCGTGGGCCTGGCGGCTCCCCAGGTGGGCGTTTTAAAGAGAATCGTGGTCATCGATGTGACCGGGGAGGATCCTCTGCTCCTTATCAATCCTGTGCTCCTGGAGACGTCCGGGGAGCAGACCGGCAATGAGGGCTGCCTGTCCGTGCCGGGCAAAACCGGCGTGGTGACCCGGCCCAGTCATGTGAAGGTCCGGGCGCAGAATAAGGAGATGGAATGGTTTGAGCTGGAGGCGGATGAGCTTCTGGCCAGGGCGATCTGCCATGAGGTGGACCACCTGGACGGCCATCTTTACGTGGAAAAGGCGGAGGGTCCGCTCCAGGATGTGCCCGATGAGGAAGAAGAGGAAGAATAATTGATGAGGATTGTATTCATGGGAACCCCGGATTTCGCCGCGCACTGTCTGCAAAAGCTTCTGGACGCCGGGCATGAGGTGACGGCGGTTTATACCCAGCCGGACCGCCCCAGGGGCAGGGGCAGGGAGGTGCAGATGTCCGCTGTAAAGACACTGGCGCTTCATTACGGCCTGCTGGTCTTTCAGCCGGAGAAGATCCGGGCGAGGGAGGCTGTGGAGGAGCTGAGAGGTCTGACGGCGGATATATTTGTAGTGGCCGCCTTCGGGCAGATTCTATCTCAGGAGATTCTGGATATGCCCGGATACGGCTGCATCAATGTCCATGCCTCCCTGCTGCCCAGATACCGGGGAGCCGCGCCTATCCAGTGGGCGGTGATCAACGGCGATGAGTACAGCGGGGTCACCATCCAGCAGATGAACGCGGGGGTGGACACCGGTGATATTTTGTATACCAGGAAATACCGGCTGAAAGAGGACGAGACCGGCGACAGCCTGTTTGACGCCCTGACTGAGCTTGGCGGACAGGCCGTTGTGGAGGCGCTGGAGCTTTTGGAAAAGGGGGAGTTAACTCCTGTGCCCCAGGAGGAGGAGAAGGCTACCTACGCCGGAAAGCTGAACAAGGAAATGGGACATCTGGATTTCTCAAAACCGGCTCCGGAGCTGGAGCGGCTGGTGCGGGGCTTAAATTCCTGGCCCGGCGCTTACGCGTTCCTGGGGGATAAGCAGCTGAAAATCTGGAAGGCTCAGGCGTTGACGGATGTGCCTGAAATGCCGGATACTTCTCTCCAGGGGGTGTGGGTGCACAGGGAGCAGGCAGGAGATACGCCAAAGATGCCGGATGCCTCCTCCCGGGAAACGCATATGCTCAGGGAAGAGGCAGGAGATATCCTTGAGATGCCGGAAACCTCCGGAACAGACATGGAGGCCGCTCCCGGCATCATCATCGCCCGGGACAGCGAGAGCTTTACAGTGGCCTGCGGCAGCGGAGCTTTCAGGCTTTTGGAGGTGCAGCCCGCGGGAAAGAAGCGGATGAGTGTGAGAGACTTTCTGCTGGGCTATGGAAGGCTGGCGCAGCCGGGGATGAGTCTGGAATGAATAATGAATGCTTTACGGCGCTGCTGACCGGAATGTTCGGAGAAAACGGCGGCATTCCGGGAATGCTTATGGCGGTGGGAGGCTTCCTGCTCTCAGAATTATTTTTGCTGCTGGTTATTTCGCGAAAACAGCTGAAAGCCCGTTTGGGCGCTGCCTGGGCAGGCGCCGCGGTTGTGATTGCTTTCCAACTGTTGCTGACGCCCTATCCTGGGGAGGCTTTTGGAAACGCCGCTTCCTATGGGGTGTATACCTTTTCCTATAATGAAGCCATATTGCTGACGGCGATGCTGATTCTGTTGTACGAAGCCGAATTTCAGGGCTCTCTTAAATGGCTGTCGGCGGCGTCACTTCTGATTTTAACCGTTTTGACCGCTGGAGGAGCCTGGACCACGGCTGTGGCCATGCTGTTTATTTATATCATCGCTGTTGTCTGGTACTGGGTTCGCAGGGTCCGGGGGCGCGTGCCGGTTTCTGTGGGTGCGGCGCTTTATTTCGCGGTCCTGTCTGTCCGTTTCTTTTCACCGGCGACCCAGGCGGAGCTTGCGGCGATGGGCGAAGCAAGGATCTCACTGATCAGGACTGTGTGGTACTCAGTTAAAACCGCGGTCCCCTACGCGTTTCAGTGCCTGGACGCTGCCTGTGCCATCGGCGCGTTGCTTTTGCTGCCGTTTCTTGTGAAGGCAGTCAGGGGAAAGAGCGGGCGCTATCCGCTGCCGTTTCTGGTTTCAGCTGTTTCTTTCGGCTTTTTTGTGACGCTTTTTTTCCCGAGCCTGTATACATCAGGACTTGTGGGAGGCATTCAGGTGCTGAACATCTACAGCTGGGTCTTTTACCTGTGGCTGTATGGGAATGAGGCGTACTGGGTCGGATGGTATATGCGCAGAGAAAGAGAGTCCGCGGCTGATGATATAGGGGAAAATCCTGATGAGAGGATTTCCACAGGAATCAGGGAGAGCGGTGAAAACAGCGGAGCCTTAAGGCTGAGGCAGGAAAAGTATCAGCGTCCTCTGATTTTCGGGATGACGGTACTGGCGCTGCTTGTGGTTGTGATACCGCTGTTTGTCATAAGCCATTATAATTTTCTGAGCGCGGATGATCTCTGGCATGGCAGTGAGGCGGCCAGGGTCTGGAGAGAAACGCAGTCCGTGGCACAGGTCGCGGTAACCGCGGCGGGATATGTGGCGAAGCTCTGGCAAACCTGGCAGGGAGTCTATGCCTCCCGCTGGCTTTCCATCACTCGGATCGGAATTTTTGCCGA
>JAJQCU010000140.1:0-731 GCA_021202575.1 Lachnospiraceae bacterium | reverse complement strand
CCGAGGATGCCCATTATGGGGGAACTTACCTGGGACTGGGCGGTTTGGTGCTGGCGGAGCTTATCCTGTTTACGGTGATTTTACGCAAGCTGCTTGGGGCGGATATCCTGCGAAGCCTGACTGCGTCTCTGGGAGTGATCTGCCTGCAGGTGCTTTTGACGGATGTGCCGGTGGAGGCTTTTTTCTGGTTTACCTCCGCGATCTGCTATACAGGCTGCTATAACGCGGCAATTCTTTTGTGCGCGATTCTGGTCTGGCTTTATTTTCCGTCTCAAAAAAGGTGGAAGGGGATTCTGCTGGCCGCGCAGGCGGTGCTGCTGTCCGTGCTGGTGGCGGGCGGCTCCTATGTGACGGGGATTTCCATGGCTCTGATTCTGGCTCTGGCGGCGGTGTGGTGCTGGTATCGAAAGTGTTCGTGCAGGTGGTTTGTCACGGCGGATTTTATCATCTATATGGTCTGCTTCCTTTTAAACGTGATGGCGCCGGGCAATATGACGAGGCTGGATTCCTCGGGAGAAGCGGTGAGCTCTGTGGCGGAAGCGGTTTTTCTTTCCCTGCGGGAAGCGGCTTTGTATCTGCAGGACAAATCATCATTTTCCTGTGTCGTTCTGGGAGTGATGCTGGCGCCGGTTTTCCTTCACATCGTGCAGGAAAGGAAGTACCGTTATCCCTTGCGCTTTGCGGTATCACTGTTTTCCTTCGGGCTTTTTGCGGCCCAGTACGCCCCAAAT
>JAJQCU010000066.1 GCA_021202575.1 Lachnospiraceae bacterium | reverse complement strand
CGACGAGTCCTTCGACGGCCTTGACCCGGTGATGCGCCAGGCGGTGAAGACCATTTTTATCTAGGAGATTGAGGAGCGGGGGATGACGCCCATCATCGCCTCCCACAATCTGCGGGAGCTGGAGGATATCTGCGAATATGTGGGCCTGCTTCATCGGGGTGGCAT
This sequence comes from Lachnospiraceae bacterium, assembly GCA_021202575.1. Taxonomy (GTDB): domain Bacteria; phylum Bacillota; class Clostridia; order Lachnospirales; family Lachnospiraceae; genus RGIG6307. Next base: position 9,970 of record JAJQCU010000066.1, on the reverse strand, counting down.
TCTGCTGGAAAAGGATATGGATGAGATGAAGATGAACATCCATAAGGTCCAGTGCGTGCTGCGCCGCCCGGAGGATATGGACAAAATCAGGGAGCAGTTTAAGGTGCTCAGGGAGGATGTCAGGGGAAGTCTGAGAACTGTCACTCTGCGGGGTGAGAGGGAAGCCATCGAGATGGCCTTCGGCTGCCTGGAGCCCATGTTTTATGAGCTTCTGCCGCTCTCTTTGGAGGAAATTTTCATCAGTGAAACGGAGGTAAGGGGATATGACGTCAGGACACTGCTTTTTTAAATATATGAAGGAGGACCTGCGCCACCGGGTCTGGATGGCGGCGCTGTCAATGCTGGGGAGCTTTCTGGGCATGCCGGTGGCTTTCCTGCTGGTGCAGAACAATTACCGGTCCAATTACAATTATTATCTGGAGAGAGGCATGCAGACGCAGGCAGTGGAGTACCTTCAGGAAGAAATGATCAATGCGTTCGGCGTCTATGGCGGTGTGTTGTGCGGCGCCATTGCCGTTGCGGGAGCCATCATCGTGGGCCTGTTCGGCTTCCGGTATTTGTTCCGCAGGGATATGGTGGATACCTGGCACAGCCTGCCGGTGAAGAGGAGCACCCTGTTCCGGGTCAATTATATCAACGGCTTTCTGATCTGGATTGTGCCATTTGTGATCAATCTGCTGATTACTCTGGCCATCGCGGCCGGGGACATGGTCAAATCCGGCATCCCGGGAACGCTGCTTTGCTGTGTGCTGACCACCGCGCTCGTACTGACGGTATCCTTTCTGACAGTGTACAATCTGGTGCTGTTGGGCGTCATGCTCTCCGGCAATGCGCTCAACGCCATAGTGACCAGCTGTTTCGTGGGTTTTGTGGCGGCTGTCGCTTATCTGATTGTCTGGATGGGGCTGGCTGTTTACATGGATACCTTTTATAGGATGCCGGTGGTTTTTGAAGCAAGTGCTCTGTGGCTGGCCCCGGGAATCTCATCCTGGTGGCTTCTGGGGCTTCGGTTCAGCGATACGGTTATGACCGGGGAGCTTTTTGGCGAATGTCTGATCGTGCTTCTGACCGCTGCTCTGATGCTTCTCGCTTCCTTCGCGGTGTATCAGAAGCGGCCCAGCGAGGCGGCCGGGACCGGCGTTTATTTTAAGGGGCTGTCCGCCATGATGCGCTTTGTGACCGCAGTGGCCGCGGGCTTTGGCGGCTGGATGTTCTTTGCCGCGGTATCGGGAAACGCTGTGGCGGGAGGCTCTCCTGCCTGGGGAGTTTTCGGCGGAATCCTGGCCGGGTTTCTGGCCTACGGCGTGCTGGACATTGTCTTTTCCATGGATTTCAAGGCATTTTTCAGTCACAGAAGGGCAATGGTCGTGGCGGTGGCCTGCTCTGTCCTTCTGGGGCTTTCCTTCAATCAGGACTGGTACGGCTTTGACTCTTATCTGCCCTCAGAGGCGCGGATTGAGGAGGCGGGGATCAGCCTGGGCTATACCGGTACCATTTATCAGAATGTGCTGAACATGATGCAGTACACGGACGCGGGGGATATTTACGCTCTGCTGCAGGCTTCCGGGGATACTACGAGGAGTATGGAAGATATGTCAACAGAAGCCTGGATATCACGGAGCAGTGGGTGAACACCATACAGGCGCTTCAGGATCTGGGATATGGAAGATATGTAGAATCCGTCAATGCGGAGGATGTGGTTTCTCTTTATCTTTACCAGAATTTTTATGAGGAAGAGTTTGAGAATACGGAGGACATTCTTCTGTCCCTGGGAGGACATTACGGTGTGGATATGACGGGCGAAAGCCTGGAGCTTGACAGTGAGGAATACGCGGAATTTTCCAAAACACTCCAGGAGGATGGATACGTGTGCCTGGAGCTGACGATCACCGACAGGGAGGAGATTGAGGAAATTCTGGCGCTCTGTGATTATGAGGCTTCTTCCCAGAACAGCCCGCGCGGTCTGTTCTCTGAAAGCTGGGAAAATCCGGTTTACGCGGAAACCAACGGCTGGGTAGTGCATATTAATTCGATTGAAACTGGTGACCCAGAGGTTTCTGCTTATGAAACTGAGGGTGAGCCGGAGGAGATTTTGCTTTCGATCAGAAGCGGGAGGCTTCCGAAAAAGTATCTTCTGCGGATGGCGGAGACGGTGAAGGAAAATTGATTTTCATAATTTTTACATTTCTCTAACAAATGCCCTGTATACTTGCCTTCAGAGTTCGCCGGAAGCGACGGAAAATTTTGCGGCGGACAGGATGAAATGAGGGAAAAGGACAGGTTTTGCCGGACTTTCCTTTCTTTTCAGAGAAACTTATACATTGGGGCGGTTTAGTGAGATGAAGAAAAAACTGAAGTTTGTCATTTTTGGCGTGGAGCTTGTAGTACTGATTGCGGTAGTCATGATTCTCAAAAACGTAGTGCACCTGACCAGCGCCACCGAGGGAGTGACCAAGGTGGAGATTCCTGAGGAGGAGGTCCAGATTCAGGAGGAGGTCAAGGAAAGCGTTGAGATGAAGGGCTACCGCAATATTGCGTTATTTGGCCTGGATTCTACGGTTGGGGAGTTGACGAAAAACACAAGAAGCGATACTATGATCATAGCCAGTGTCAATCAGGACACCGGGGAGGTCAAGCTGTTAAGCGTTTACAGGGATACATATCTGAATCTGGGGGACGATACCTACAGCAAGTGCAACGCGGCTTACGCCAGGGGAGGCCCCCAGCAGGCCATCAGCATGCTGAACGCCAATTTTGACCTGGACATCACGGATTTTGTAGCTATCGGCTTTGAGGGGCTTAAGGAGGTTATTGACGTCCTCGGCGGTATCTACATCGAGATAGACGAGCAGGAGATCCAGTATGTGAACGGATACCAGCTGAGCATGGCGGTGGACATGGAAATCGGCTACACTGAGATCACGGAGGCCGGATATCAGCTGGTGGATGGCCTGCAGGCCGTGGCGTACTGCCGGATCAGAGCCACCGCGGGCAGCGACTTTACCAGGACAGCCAGACAGAGGGAAGTACTGATGGCGATCATGGACGCGGCTCAGCAGACCGATCTGGCGACTTTGACGAAAGCCATCAATGTGGGCGCCCAGTACATTGCTACCAGTGTGGACGTGGAGGATATGATTGAGCTGGCGGGGCAGATTTCAGAGTATTATATCACGGATGAGGGTGGCGTGCCCACCGCGGATCAGAGGGTCTTCGCGGACTTAAGCTGCGGCGACAGCATTGTGACCACGGATCTGACGGTGACGGCCTCCTATGTGCATGAGCTCCTTTTCGGACAGACGGATTACGAGGTCAGCGAGAATCTGCAGGCGATCAGCGACACGATCGCGGAGAATACCGCGCCGTATATCAGAGAATAAGGGGGGAGCTGCGAGGGCTGATTATAAATCGTTCCGGCTGATAAGCCGGGTTTCGGATATATGGCAGAGCATCCTGGAGGAATTGGTTCCGGCCTTCGGGCAAGAATGCGAAAGTCAAATTCCGAATAGATAGCTGTGTATCGGCATAGAATAAAATGATACAGGGGACAAAAGGCTGCCCCTGCATCATAAAACCGGGAGGGAAGTATGGCCCGTATATTAATTGTAGAAGACGAGAAACCCATCAACCAACTGATGAAACAAAACCTGGTGCTGCAAAATCACCAGGTTTTGCAGGCTTTTGACGGCAAACAGGCCCTGGAGATTTTAGACTCCAGGGCTGATATTGATTTGGTCATTCTTGATATTATGCTGCCCTATATGTCGGGTCTGGATATTATCAAGGAGATTCATGACATACCCGTCATGTTTGTGACGGCCAGGGACGGCATTCAGGATAAATTAAAGGGGCTGACCAGCGGAGCCGAGGATTATCTGGTGAAGCCCTTCGACATGCTGGAGCTGATTGCCCGGGTCAACCTGATCCTGAAGCGGTACAAAAAGGACGCCAGCACCTTTGAGCTGGCCGGAGTCACGGTGGACCTGGTTTCCCAGAGGGTGACAAGGAACGGGGAGGAGGTCACGCTGACGCCCCAGGAATGGTCCCTTCTGGAGGTCTTAATCCGCAACGCCAATATTGCCTTAAGCCGGGACCGGCTGCTCAATATGGCCTGGGGCTATGACTTTGAGGGCGACGCCAGAACCGTGGACGTCCATATCGTAAAGCTGCGCAAGAAGCTGGGATGGGAGAATCAGATCAAAACCCTGTACAAGCTGGGGTATCGCCTGGAGACGACTGTATGAAGCTGTGGCAGAAAATCTATATGACGGCACTGCTTTTGTTTTTGCCGGTACTGAATGTGGGCCTGTTTATGGGCGCCAGGAAAATTTTTGACTACAATATCGAGGCTGCCAAGGACCAGGCCTCGGACGAGGTTCATATGCTCTGCCATACCATCGTCAGGGATATCGAGTCCCTGCCGGGGGTGCAGCAGCTCAGAGAGGGCATCGTGGAGGAAGTCAGCCGTACCTATATTGAATATATGGCCGCCAAGGATTCCAGCGTTACCATGGAGATTACCTACGTGGATGTCAGCGAGGATGTGACCATGGGGCAGCAGCTTGTTCAGGTATACATGGGTGGGGATTCCCCCATTTTGTATGTGACAGAGCTTCTGGAGACGCCCTACGAGGGCTATCAGCTGTATTACACAAAGCCTCTGGATGATTTTTATCAGCTCTGGGATGACCTGAAAACGGTTTTTATGGTGATCAGCTTAAGCTGCTCCGTCGTGCTGGCGCTGATTTTGTATCTGCTGCTCTATGAGCTGACCTATCCGCTGTCCCGGCTGAGCACGGAGGTGGAGCGGATGCGCCGGGGAGAGCCCTGGCAGCCCGTGGAGGTGGAAGGAAAGGATGACATTGCCCTGCTGACGGAGCGGTTCAACGAGATGGCAGAGGAGATTCAGGCCCAGCTGGAACAGCTGCAGAGGGAAAATGAGGTCAAGCAGCAGCTGGTGGACGATGTGGCCCATGAGCTGCGCACTCCACTGACCGCGATCTACGGATACGCGGAGTATCTGGAGAAGGCCCGCTGTTCGGAGGAGGAGCGGCTGGAAGCTCTGGAATATATTATGATGGAGAGCAAGCGCTTAAGCCACATGGGACAGGAGCTTCTGACCATGGCGATTTTCCGGGAGGATGAGCTGAACCGGGAGGAGATCGACGCGGAGGGCTTTGTGAAGGATATTTCCAGTATGCTGGAGGGAACGCTCCGTGAGAGGCGTCTGCGCCTGCAGAAAAATACAGGAGTGAAGTCCTTTATGGGAGACCGGGGCATGCTGATCTGCCTGGTCCGCAATCTGATTGAGAACGCGGCCAGAGCCAGCGACAGCGGCAGTGTCATTCAGCTTTATATCTGGGAGGAAAAAGACAGCGTGTGCCTGGCGGTGCAGGATCACGGCATCGGCATGGAGGAAGAGGAGCTGGACCGCATTACGGACGCCTTTTACCGGGTGGATAAAGCCAGAAGCCGTTCCAACGGAGGCGCGGGCATCGGCTTAAGCCTGTGCGCTCTGATTGTCAGAAAGCACGGAGGCACCATGGAGTTTGAGTCCCAGGTGGGAATGGGAACGACGGTGACGGTTACCCTGCCGGTTTCTTTGCCAAGGGAGGTGGATGTAATTGAAATATAATATTCTGACATTTCTGGCAGCGGCCCTGATGGTTGCTCTGGCGACCCTGGCTCTGAGCAGCGGCATGTGGATTTATGAGCAGAATCAGCTGGAGACGGAGGAGGTGCGGACGCCCACTACCATCAGCAATTCCATCGGAACGATTTACAGCAATTCCGCGCAGGATGAGGAGCAGGAGAGCGAAAGTGAGGCCGCTGACGGGGATGGCGCTGATATTTCATTGGAGGACGGAGCTGCGTCAGATGTGAATTTGAACGGGGAATGATACAGGATCAATGAGTGAAATAAATGTATCTGCGAAAATCAGATGACCGTGATCAGGAACGAAATTTGCGCGGGATTTCAGAAGGCGCAGGAAGGAAAAAGTGATGATTGATTATACCGAGGGAAGCGGAAAGCAGTATCATATTCAGGTGGGGCCAGGCGAGGTGGGAAGGTATGTGCTTCTGCCGGGCGATCCCAAGCGCTGTCGGAAGATCGCGGCGTATTTTGACGAGCCGAAGCTGATCGCGGACAGCCGGGAGTTTGTGACCTACACGGGTACTCTGGACGGTGTGAAGGTCAGTGTGACAAGCACCGGCATCGGAGGCGCCAGCACCTCCATTGCTTTGGAGGAGCTGACACGCTGCGGCGCGGACACCTTTATCAGAGTGGGCACCTGCGGCGGCATGGATGTGGACGTAAAGGGCGGGGACCTGGTCATTGCCACCGGGGCAATCCGCATGGAGGGCACCAGCAAGGAGTACGCGCCCATTGAGTATCCGGCGGTGGCGGATCTGGAGGTGACCAACGCTCTGGTACAGGCGGCTCAAAGGCTGGGAGCGGTTTATCATACCGGTGTGGTGCAGTGCAAGGACGCTTTTTACGGGCAGCATGAGCCGGAGAAGCTGCCGGCGGGCTATGAGCTGGCGCAGAAGTGGCAGGCCTGGCTGAAAATGGGCTGTAAGGCCAGCGAGATGGAGTCTGCGGCGCTGTTCATTGTGGGCGGATATCTGCGGGCCAGGACCGGGACATGCCTGCTTGCCGTTGCCAATCAGGAGAGAGAGCGGCTGGGGATGGAGAATAAGCAGGTGCATGATACGGAGCTGGCGATACGGACGGCGGTGGAGGCGGTGAGAGAGCTGATGAAGAGGGATGCTCTGTTTTGCAATCTTTAAGATTTGAAAGGTGGTATAGGTAAATATAGTATGAAGTATAAGAGAATATTTGTGATTGTGATTGATTCTCTGGGAATCGGGGCCATGCCGGATAGTGCGGAGTATGGCGATTTCGGGGTGGATACGCTGGGGCATATCGCGGACAGTGTAGAGGAATTTCGGATTCCGAATCTGCGGCGGCTGGGGCTGGCCAATCTGCATCCCATGAAGGGGGTGGAGCCCGTTGAAAAGCCCCTGGGCAGGTACGCGGAGCTTTATGAGCGCAGTGTCAGCAAGGATACCATGACGGGGCACTGGGAGATGATGGGGCTGCATATTACGGCTCCCTTTAAGAGCTTCACGGATACAGGCTTCCCGCCGGAGCTGATTCAGGAGCTGGAGAAGCGCTGCGGCAAGAGGGTGATTGGCAACAAGTCCGCCAGCGGGACGGAGATTCTGGAGGAGCTGGGGGAAGAGGAGATCAATACCGGCGCCATGATCGTGTATACATCCGCCGACAGTGTGCTGCAGATCTGCGGCAATGAGGAGACCTTTGACTTACAAAACCTTTATCGCTGCTGTGAGATAGCCAGAGAGCTGTGCATGCGGGAGGAGTGGAAGGTAGGGCGGGTTATCGCCAGGCCCTATGTGGGAAAGCGTAAGGGCGAGTTTGTGCGCACCGCCAACCGCCATGATTACGCGGTGGAGCCTTATGGGAGGACCGCCCTCAATGCGCTCTCGGACGCCGGGTATGACGTGATCAGTATTGGCAAGATCAACGATATTTTCTGCGGCCAGGGTATCACGAAGGCGCTGAAATCAAAGAGCAGCGTCCACGGCATGGAGCAGACCATCGAAGAGCTGTCTGAGGATTTTACGGGCCTGTGTTTCACCAATCTGGTGGATTTCGACGCTCTCTGGGGACACCGCAGGAATCCTGTGGGCTACGCACAGGAGCTGGAGCGCTTTGATGAGAAGCTGGGGCAGTTTTTGGAGGCCATGGGAGAGGATGATCTGTTGATCATTACCGCGGACCACGGCAACGATCCTACCTACACGGGGACGGACCACACCAGGGAGAAGGTTCCCTTTGTCGCCTGGTCAAAGAAAATAGAGGAAGGGGGCCCGCTGCCCGCGCAGGATACCTTCGCTGTGATCGGCTGCTCCGTGGCGGATAATTTCGGCGTACCCATGCCGGAGAACACCATCGGAAGCTCCATTCTGGAAAGGCTGTAGCGAATATAAGCCTTTTTGCATAATGCTTGCGGCCTGAAAATGCCGGGCCGGGAGGAATAATTGAGAAATATTGACGAAAAAAGATTGATAAATATACAAAAAATCCTTCATAAACCAGTTGACGAAAAAAGTCAATGCGTGTAAAATCTGTGTCAGTGAGATGTAAAATTTATGATCTCACGAATTGTTGCCGCTGCGGTAGAATCCGGCTGTGGTTTACCCACCGGATCAGCTGCGGACAGCAGCAATGGAACCCAAATTACACTATAGGAGGGAAAAAATGAGAAAGAAACTTTTTGCGTTAGCTCTGTGTGCCGTCATGGTATTCGGCCTTATGGCGTGCGGCAGCTCCGACTCAACTTCCACCAGCTCCGATGAGCCGTACAAGATCGGCATGGTAACCGATACCGGCGGCGTCAACGACGGCTCCTTCAACCAGTCATCCTGGGAAGGCCTGTCACAGCTGGGCGAGGACTATGAGGGCCTGATTGAGGTAAATTATCTGGAGTCCGCCACGGATTCTGATTATTCAGCCAATATTGAGACCTTCCTGGACGAGGATTATGACCTGATCATCGGCGTGGGCTACATGCTGGCGGATGCCATCGGCGAGGCCGCTGACGCCAACCCGGACGTCCTGTTCGCCATCATCGATGACAGCACCAACGCGGACAAGGAGAATGTTGCCTGCCTGATGTTTGAGCAGTCTCAGGCCTCTTACCTGGTAGGTTATGTGGCCGGTCTGATGACCGAGAGCAACGTGGTTGGTTTCGTGCTTGGTATGAGCACCACCACCATGAATGAGTTCGGTTACGGCTATGTGGCCGGCGTTCTGGACGCCAACCCGGATGCTACCGTTCTTCAGGCAAACGCCAATTCCTTTGGCGATTCCGCTACAGGCAAGTCTCTGGCCAACGCTCAGATTACCAACGGCGCTGACGTGATCTTCCATGCTGCCGGCGGCACCGGCCTTGGCGTTATTGAGGCCTGCAAGGAGGCCAATATCTATGCCATCGGCGTAGACTCCGACCAGAGCAGCTACGCTCCTGACAACGTGATCACTTCCGCCATGAAGCGTGTGGATACCGCTTCCTATGAGATCGGCCTTGACGCTTACGAGGGCAACTTCACCGCGGGTATTCATACCTACGATCTGTCCAGCGAGGGCGTTGATATCGCTCCCACCACGGACCTGCTTCCGGACGATGTGCTGACCGCTGTGGAAGAGCTCAAGGAGCAGATTATCGCCGGCGATATCGTGGTTCCGAAGACTCAGGAGGATTTTGAGGCGGCCTACGGCGACGTTTACGAGCTTGACTGATTTCAGGGTTAAGACAAATCAAACATAATGAAGGGCTGACGCTTTCCGCGATGATGAGATCTGCGCAGAGGGCGTCAGCTTTTTTTACTTTATGCGCGGAATCAGCGGGAGAGACGCTTCACAGTCATTTTTTATGAAGTTTTTTGAAGTTTGTACAGAAATGTTTTGCATTTCCTTAAGCTTTTGTTTATAATAGATGAAAATAATCGTCCGGGGAGGTACTATATGAGACCGATTTCTATGGAGAGAGTGGAGCAGACCAGGAAGGACATCCTGGATATCATTGAAAGCCCCGTCCTGACCCACGAGCAGAAGCTGACCAACCTTGCCAATCAGGCGGATTCCCTGATGGAGGTGCTGGATTTGCCTGAAGGGCTGGAGGAATATCTGGAGCCTGTTGAGGGAAAGCAGTGTATCTGTGACCTGTACGAGGGCCACGCTCCCATGCGCCCCCGGTATATTATTCCCGATTATGACAAGTTTTTCGCGGAGGGCAGCGAGTTCCTGCAGCTGAAGCCTCCCACTGATTTCTTTGAAGCGATCAACAATCTGCTGATCATTTATAAACACGTCCCCAGCATCACCAATTATCCGGTGTATGTGGGTGCACTGGACAAACTTCTTGACCCGTTCATCACGGAC
>JAJQCU010000376.1 GCA_021202575.1 Lachnospiraceae bacterium | reverse complement strand
TTTCAAACGTCTCATCCACTTTTGGCAGTGTAATCATAAAATAAAAACACTCCGCATCGGAAACCGGAAATCCTGCCGCCGAAAAACAGCTGTTCAGCACCTCTTTCAGATATAGAAACCATTTTTGGGATCGCGCGATCTCCTCCGGCCCTTCCTGCGGCAGCTCCAACGGGTTCCCCGTCGCAATCCGCTCCAGCATACTGGCCGCGTGCATGAAAATGCGGAGTTCAATATTGTCAGGCAGCTTTTGCCTGTACACCTCATTTTCCAGGACCCGGGTTACTCTGGAAATGCACGCTGTCCCCTTTTCCCTGTCCACATTGGGCGCGAGGACGCAGAAATTATCCATCTGCGTCTGGCTGGCCGATTCCTCCCGTCCCTCATGAAGCCAGCCCATATAGGGAGGCATGCTCCAGTCGCTGATGATATTCATGATCTTCTCTATTCCCGCCGGCGTAAACACATTGTCAGCGAGCAGGAAGGGAACGCCCGGTATATTGGGATTGACTGTTCCGACGATTACCCTTAAGGCTTTCCCGTAAACAGCGGCCCTGGCGCTGACGTCGTCAATGGAGCTCACTGCCACCACCTTAAGAGACGGGATCTTGTCCCTGAGCTCCTCCTCCAGGAATTTCCGCATCTGCTCCGCGCTTCCCTGGCCGGTGACACAGATTGTAAAAATCACATTCTCCACGGAGGGCTTTTTCTCCGCGCCGGCCATCAGAATTCCGGGCACATGTGAGTTTTCAAAAAAACACCGCATCTGCTCTCCGTAATCGAGCATAATGTGATTGTACATTTCCTCTAAAGGAAGCTGCTGTGTCATGGTATTACGGCACGCAATCACGGCCATTCTCTCTTCCAGGACGGGAATCACTTTACAGCGGATGCCCGTCGCCTGATACAGATCTTCCTCCGAGCCGCTGAATTGCTGACAGTCGGTAAAGATCAGGTTTCCTTCCCTCCCGTGATGCTGTTTTAAGTCAAAGCAAAGCAGATCATAAACCTTTCTCACTGCCAGCATATCTCCGTTTTCCACGCAGTAGACGTGGCCCGCGCCAAACAGCGAACGGACATATCCTGTGATCTCCGCCGCCACTCTCCCGCTGCAGGAAACCATTGTGATATGCACACCCGGCTCCCAGCTGGTTTTCTCCGTCTGACTCAGGAAAGCTGCCAGAAAGACGATCTCATCATCGGTGACCCTGGTGCTCAGATGGGAGCCCAGCCATTCTCTGTGACTCTCCAGAAACTGAATCTCCGTCTTGTAATAACCGGCGACTCCCTGAATATTCGGCGGCAGGACCAGATTCCCCGACCGTGCCCGGCTCACATACTGTTCCAGATGCATGGCCAGCAGAAGCGGCGTCTTCTGCGGATAAGTCCGGTCCATCTCAATCGCGGCCGTGCTCATCAGCTTTATCGCAACCGGCAGAATTTTGGGGGAGACAAAGCGCTCCATCGAGGAAATACTGTGGATAACCGTATTGTATCTGTCACCCAATGTCTCGAAATAAAGGTCAATCTGGCGGCTCACCCTCTGACGCAGTCCTTCGCCAGTCAGTCCCATCTTCCTTCCTTCGTCAATCAGGGAAAACACCTGGTCATAGATATCCTCAAACTGCAGGATTTCATCCGAATCAAATTTACCGGTGTCGTTGATTCCCACATGCATATCCCCGTGATACCAGTCCGATCTCAGATTCAACTGTTGTGAGGAATCCGCCGCAACGGAATGAATCTGGAAAGAGAGGTCATGAAGCGTAACTGTGATTTCCCCTGTTGTCTGCATGGCGCCATCCTTTAAAAGGGCTTTCGCACAGGAAAGCTGGATCGCGTTTTTCAGAGTGCCGAGATTGATTCTCGCAGCATATCCCATCAGGGTATTCAGGACATCGCATTTCACACAGATGGGTCGGCGGATATGTTTCGCCTCCTGCGCGTAAAAGTTGAGGATTTACTCCGGGAACTCCGTCACGGGAAGTTACGAGAGCGTCGGCAGCTGCAGCAGCACCGGCATCCGGCGGACAAAGGTATCGATCAGTGTGGTGTTGGAAATCGGCCTTGTGGTCGCGCCGATCAGCATAAAATGCGCTTCTCTGCGGGAGGTCTCCCCCACTCGCCTGAAATATCCGGTATCCAGCAGTGTAAAAAACAGCTCCTGGCTTGTGCCGGACAGGCAGTGAATCTCATCGAGAAACAGGATGCCTCCGTCCGCATCCTCGACAAGCCCGGGTCTGTCCGCCACAGAACCTGTAAACGCGCCTTTCCTGGATCCAAACAAAATGGACTGCAGCAGCTGCGGATTTTCCGCGTATTCCGCACAGTTAAAATGCACGAAGGGAACCTCCCGGTCATTGCAGCCGAACGCGTGAATCTCATTCGCGTATTCCCATACTGTGCGTGCGAAAGTTGTCTTGCCGATTCCGGTCGGACCCGTAATCAGCATATTCAGGCCGTGCGGCGGGTAAGTCACCGCGGCTTTCGCGATGCTGATCTGATGCTTCAGGCTTCCGTTACTTCCCACAAGCTTGGAAAAGGCGTCCTCGTTTAAGCCGGAATCCGCGGGCTGCGAAAAGGAAACCGCCTTTGTCCCGGCGTCCGCTGTGGGAGCTTCCTCTGCCCGCGTTTCCTTCACCGGGAAAAAGCGCACATTTTTCTTTCCTTCCCTGTACAGAATCCCTTTCTCCACCAGCCTGTTTAACTCTACAGAGGCATCATTACGCCATATTCCAAGCTCGCTGGCAGCCTGCTGCGCCGTCACGCCTTCTTCTGCGTTCTGTAGCACAAGCTGAAGAATCCGATCCTCTCGACGCATACTCATATCACTCACCCCAATCAATTAAACTCAAAAAAAGATTTTACATCTACCAGGCTCTCTCTGCCGGTCTCAGCCAAAGCTTCGATCAGCTCCTGTCCTCGCATACTTTCCCTGAGATTCAAAGCCTCCAGAAGTATCGAGAGGTTGACGCCGCAAAGACCGAATATCTTTTTCCGGGCGCAGCGCTCCAGGACCTGATTGAACGGTGTGCCGCAAAAGAGATCAAAGAGAATGATTGATCCCTCCGGCATCTCACCATACAGTCTCATAACGTCCTCCCCGTAGGCTCTGATGTCGGAACCGTCGTAAAACGGCATGGCTTTGACACCGTCAAAATCACCATAGATCATTTTTGCTGATCCGAGCAGACCTTCACAAAGGGCGCCGTGGGACAAAATCAGGATACCGGGCAAATTGTTATCATTTTTGTTTTCCATACGCAATCACTCCATTTCAGAAAATTAAAGACCATACTTGAGATCCTTTATACCTTTTCAAACAAAGCAAAAAGCATGCCACTACGAGTAGTGGCATGCTTTTTGTTCTTCTCACCTAAACAAATATTTTTCTCCCGTCAGCGTTTGGCAGACCGATTTTCTCCCGGTATTTCGCTACAGTTCTGCGGGACAGGGACACACCGGTCTCAGCGAGCCGCTCCGCAATCTTCTGATCGCTGAGCGGACAGTGTTTATCTTCCTTCTCGACAATCCCCTGTATATATCTCTGAATTTTTTCCGGCGTCTGCACTTTTTCGTCGCATGGGTTCCCTACTGCTTTGGGAAAGAAATAATTCAGCGGGTAAATGCCCCAGGGACACTGGATGTATTTTCCCCGCAGCGTTCTGCTTACGGTTGACTCATGAATACCCAGCTCATCCGCCACATCGGACAATTTAAGCGGCAATCGGTTCCCGGGCCCTTTCTCAAAGAACGGGCGCTGGAAACGCACGATCGCCTCCGTCACATTTGTGAGCGTCGTTCCTCTCTGGGAAATGCAGTTGACCACCCACTCCGCCTGCCTGAGCCTGTCGCTGATATATTCCCTGGTATCCTCCGGAATATCCTCCCTGAGCAGGTGGCAGTAGTAGCTGTTGATTGCAATCTTCGGATAGGCATTATCATTCAGAAGAATCTGGAAATGCTCCTGAAATTTGACAACCGTGACATCCGGCCGGATATATATAAGATTCTCGCGTGAACTGAACCCGTTTCCCGGCTTTGGATTGAGCTCCTTAATCACGTCACAGCTGCTGCGGACCTCATCCATGGAAATCTTCATCAGCTCAGCAATTTTGCGTATCTGGTTGCGGCCAAGCAGATCCAGAAAATCCGCCACAATCCGCTTTGCGACCGGCGATGACTCCGGGAGCCTGTCCAGCTGAAGAGAAAGGCAGTCTTTCAGATCTCTCGCCCCTACGCCGGCCGGTTCCGCCGACCGCAGGATATTGAGGTAACGGTCCGCCTCCTGTTCCGGGATACCAAACCGCGCCGAAAGCGCGGCGCTTCCCTCCTCCAGATATCCACGGGAATCCAGGGAATTCGCCAGATAGTACAGGATTTCCTCATCCTTTTTGTCACGGCTAAGGGGCGCGATCTGCGAGTATACAAATTCAGCCAGGGTTTCTTCGTCCTTCGCCGGTCTGTTCCACTCTCTCTGCTCTCTTTCTTCGTCCCGTTCCGCACGGTAATAGATCCGATTCTGCTCATCCGCGGCATTCAGCCACTCCAGCTTCCGCAAAATATCCGAAGACCGATCCTCTTCCTCTGTGATATGCTCAATCTCCACAAGAGGATTTTCCATCTCCTGTTCTTTAATAAAGTTTTCCAGTTCCTGGTTGTTCATCTGCAGGATTTCCGCCGACATAATCATCCGGGAGGAAAGCGTCTGTCTTTGTGTGGTAGATAACTTCATATCCATGGTAATTTACACCTCATGGGCAAATTATACTAAAATTTACTGATAAAATCAATGATTTTTATAATTTTGACATCTTTTGAAGCTCCTGTTCTCTGCTTTTTACACAAAAAAACCCCACGGGATCATGTATTTTATCCCGTGGGTAATTTTGCTTATAATTACTACGGCAAGCGGCTTTATGCCGTTTACTCGGCGTCTTCCTTCTTCTGCTTCGCGATCTCCGCCTCAATATCTACGCTGACCACATCCGCTTCCGGCTCCTTCTCTTTCCTGTTCCTCTGAAACTGGGGAAGCAGAGCCTTCATGCTCAGGCTGATCTTGTGAGTCTCCTCGTTGAAGTCCGTGATCTTGGCGGTGATCTCCTGTCCTACGGAAAGGACGTCGGAGGGCTTCTCCACGCGCTCTCTGGAAATCTGAGACACATGCAGCAGAGCGTCCACACCGGGCTCCAGCTCCACAAAAGCGCCAAAGTCGGTCATGCGGGCTACCTTGCCGGTGACAATGGTGCCGACAGCGAACTTCTCCGCGGCGTCTCTCCAGGGATTGAGCTCATCGAACTTTAAGGACAGGGCTATCTTGGTGCCGTTGATCTCCTTGATCAGGACCTTCAGCTCCTGGCCGACGGTGAACACCTTCTTGGGATGCTCGATGCGGCCCCAGCTCATCTCGGAGATGTGCAGCAGGCCGTCCACGCCGCCCAGATCGATGAAAGCGCCGAAATCAGTCACGTTCTTGACCGTGCCTTCCACAATGTCGCCCTCCTTGATGCGGGCGAACACCGCCGCCTGCATCTCGGCCTTCCTGGCAACGATCAGCTGCTTTCTGTCGCCGATGTAGCGTCTTCTCTTGAGATTGTACTCCGTCACCACGAACTGGATCTCCTGATCCGCGTACTTGGACAGGTCTCTCTCATATGTATCGGAAACAAGGCTCGCGGGAATAAAAATACGAACGCCTTCCACCGAAACGCTTAAGCCCCCGTCCAGCACCTGGGTAACCTTCGCGGTAAGCACTTCCTTATTATTATAAGCCTCTTCAATGCGCTTGTTGCCGCGCTCCGCGGCCAGGCGCTTGTAAGTGAGGGCAACCTGTCCGTCCCCGTCATTTACCTTCAAAACCATTACCTCCATGGTGTCTCCAACCTTTACAGCCTGGGTCAGGTCAACGGTCGCGTCATTGGTGTACTCGTTCTTGGGCAGAACGCCGTCCGCCTTGTAGCCGATATTCAGTATGATCTGTTCGGGTTTCACGTCAATCACTGTACCGCTGACTACCTCTCCTGTATGAATTGTTTTAAATGATTCCTCCAGCATTTGTTCAAAAGTTAATTCTGACATAATTTTGAACCTCCTCGATTATATTGTTGGGGGTGGAAGCCCCTGCAGTAATACCAACAAATCCAACAGATTCAGGTAGCTCAAACCTCAAATCCGCCGCCGTCTGGACGTAGTATGTATTTTCACAGCAGTCAGCACATATCTCGTACAGCTTGCGGGTATTCGAGCTTCTCTTTCCACCTATGACTATCATTGCATCAGCGGCCTGGGATAACTCCCTTGCCTCAGTCTGTCTTTCCTCGGTAGCATTGCATATAGTATCCACAATAAGAGCATTATAAATCTTTTCTTTTGTGATTTCAACTATTTTCTGAAATTTTGTGTAATTAAATGTCGTTTGCGCGACCACACAATATTCTTTTTTTGGCACAACCTCCAAATTCAGGGCGTCATCTTCGTCCTTTATCACAATGGCCGGAGTCTCGCACCAGCCCTTAATTCCCTGCACCTCCGGGTGCGACCGATTGCCAACGATAATGATCTGTTTCCCCAGCCGGCTCTCCCTTTCCACAGTGGCATGAATTCTTTTCACAAAGGGACAGGTGGCGTCCACGCACTCCAGGCCTTTCGCGGCCAGCTTCTCCAGCACCGCCCGCTCCACCCCGTGGGAGCGGATGATCACCGTTCCCTCCGAAATCCTGTCAATCTCCTCGGGATTCAGGACTGTGACGCCCTTTTCCTCCAGCTCCTTCACCACTTCCTCGTTGTGGATGATGGGCCCGTAGGTATAGATTTTCTTACCCGTGCCGATCTGCTGGTATACCATATCCATGGCCCGTTTGACGCCAAAGCAGAAGCCGGCGGATTTCGCGAGCTTTACTTCCATTCTTTTCTCCGGTTCCCCGCCTTTTTCCGGCGGACTGTTGATAAACATGTCTCTGTATCAGCTTTCCCGGCTTTCCGACTCTGCCCCACGTCTTTCCGAGACCAGGGAAAGAATGGCCTCCTCCACCTGCCTGATGGTCATATCCGAGGTATCCACCTCCACCGCGTCAGCCGCTTTTTTTAACGGGGAGAACTCCCGGTGCATATCCCGGTAATCTCTTTCGGCAATATCCCGCTCAATCTGCTCCAGGTCGCAGCTCTCTCCCTTCTGGGCCAGCTCCTTATATCTGCGCAGAGCCCGCGTATGGGTACCGGCGGTAAGGTAAATTTTCAGCTCAGCGTCCGGCAAAACACAGGTGCCGATATCGCGGCCGTCCATGACCAGATCCGTGTGCTCCGCGATTTTGCGCTGCAGAGCCACCAGCCGTCCGCGGACGTCAGGATTGGCGCTGCAGACGGAAGCCTTCCCGCTCACGGACTCCTCCCTTAAGTACGGAGTCACATTTTCCCCGTTCAACAGCACAACCTGTTCCCCCTGGTCATAGACGATAGAAATCTCCGCGTCCTGGCAGTCTCTGCTGACAGCCTCCTGATCCTCAAGGTCCGTGCCCTTCTGAATCATATGATACGCCATGGCCCGGTACATTGCCCCCGTATCCACGTACACAATGCCAAGCTCTCCGGCCAGCCTTTTCGCGATGGTACTCTTTCCCGCTCCCGCCGGACCGTCCACTGCAATACAAAAGCTCATGTAAATTTGTCTCCTTTTCTATTCCGCGCTCGAACCCGCCAGATACCCGGTAGACCAGGCGATCTGCAGGTTGAAGCCCCCGGTCAGGGCGTCCACATCCAGCACCTCGCCGGCGAAATATAATCCCTTTATTTTCCTGGATTCCATGGTGGAGGGGTTGATCTCCCTCACATCCACGCCCCCCTGGGTGATAATAGCCTCATTGAAATCCCCGGTTCCTGTCACAGTCAGCGGCAAAGCCTTGATCAGCGCCGCGAACCCAAGCCGTTCCTCTCTGGTGATTTCGTGAACCTTTTTCTCTGGATGAATCCCTGACAGGCTGACCATCACGGGGATAAGCTTTGCCGGGAACAGAGAGTCCAGAGCGTTTTTGAACTGCTTATTTTTATTATCCTCAAATTCCCGCAGAAGACGCTTATCCAGCTGATCCATGGTCAGGGCCGGTTTTAAATCAATGAACAGCGTCACTCCTTCCGGAATCTGCCGGTCATCCTGTGAGCCCGCGCTTTCGGAAGATTTCCGGTCATCCCGCCGGTCTGCATTATCAGCAATTGGCCGACCCTTTCTCCGGCCCGCCCCATCTGAAAGCCAACGTTCCAGAAAACTGCTGGCTGAGAGAATCAGGGGACCGCTGACCCCAAAATGAGTGAACAGCATCTCCCCGAAATCCTGAAAAATCTCCCTGGAGCCCGCTGAATTCGACCCCGCGTAAAGGGCAACCCGCACATTCTTAAGCGAGAGCCCCATCAGGTCTTTGCACCAGTTCTCCCGGCAAATCAGGGGCACAAGCGCGGGTCTTCTTTCCGTGACAGCAAGCCCCGTCTCAAAAGCGAACCGGTAGCCGTCCCCGGTAGAGCCGGTGGAAGGATAGGAAACGCCGCCAGTGCACACAATCACCCGGTCAGCGGTCAGCCGCCCGCCGCCGGAAAGCTCCACCCCAGCCGCCGCTCCGTCTCTGACCAGGACACGCTTTACCTTCGTGTTCAGCCGGACTTCCACTCCCGCAGCCTGCATGGCCCGCTGCATGGCAAAAATCACATCGGAAGCGTGGTCGGACACCGGAAAGACACGAAGCCCCCGCTCTACCTTCGTCTTACAGCCGTATTGCTCCAGCAGCTCCATCATATCCCGCGGGCCAAAGCCGTAGACCGCGCTGTATAAAAATCTGGGGTTGGTCACCACAGACTGAAAAAAATCCTCCGTCTCACAGGCATTGGTCAGGTTGCAGCGGCCCTTGCCGGTGATGTATACCTTTTTGCCCAGCTTTTCATTTTTTTCAATAAGCAGGACCTTCTGTCCCAGCGCCGCCGCCTGATAAGCGGCCATCATACCGGCGGCCCCGCCGCCGACTACCACACATTTACTCATCCGGTTTCTCTTTTTGGACTCCAAAACCGGCGTCGATATCAATCCGGTTAATCTCATCATGGGAGTATACCTGATAATTGTCCCAGGCATATTCCAGCGCCTTCAGCTCCTTCGTGACACGCTCCGGCGCCTTCAGGCACATGGCCACAATCAGGGCATTCAGCACGCACATGGGCGCCACCAGGGAATCCGCCACGCTGTTCAAATTGCTCCTGGCGTACAGCTCCACCGTGGAATACATGGTCATGGGGCTGTGATCCGAATCCGTCAGCGCCACAATGGACGCCCCCTGGTCCTTAGCCATCTCCATCGCTTTCAGGGTGCGGATGGAATATCGCGGAAAGGAAATCGCCACCAGCGCGTCCTTGCTGCCGATATGAAGCATCTGCTCAAAAAGCTCCGTGGCCGCGGTGGTATTCAGCAGCACCACGTCAGGCCGGATCATATTCAGATAAAAATGAAGAAAGGACGCCAGCGGCGCGCTGTTGCGCAGCCCCACAATGTAGACGTGATCCGCGGAGAGCAGCAAATCCACCGTATAGGCAAATCTGGCCTCGGAAAGCTTCTCCATGGCCTCGCTGATCTTTTCCATATCCGACTGAAAAACCGAGGCGATGACGCCCCAGGTATCGAAAGTCTTCTCAGAGAGCTCCGGCGCGGCCACCGTCCGGTACCAGGACCGGATGTAGCGCTGCAGGGCCTCCTGCATCTGTGGATACCCCTTATATCCAATTCTGGACGCGAAACGAACCACAGTGGATTCCGAGATTCCCAATGTCTTCCCCATCTCCTGGGCTGTCATGAAGGAAGCGTCCTCACTGTGCTCCAAAATATAATCCGCTATTTTCTTTTGCCCCTTGCTCAGATGATCCCTCTGATCACTGATCACGCGGACAATATCCTGTTTGGGTTCCACTCAGGCCTCTCCCCTGTTCTCTTAAGCGTATGGCCGTAAGCGAACGCCAAAAGCACTCCTCCGCGCCACCCGATTATTCTATCACATTCCATTTCGGAAGTCTATCCGGTTGAATATTAAATTTCTGTAGAAAATCATTGATCAAAGCGCTGCCTTCCCTTCCAGAGCTTCCTGTACTCTCCCGGCGCGATCCCCTCCACCTTCTTAAATACTCTGGCAAAATAATTGGCGTCAGGGATGCCGCACTCCTCCGCGATTTTCTCAATGGGATCCTCCGAGAAGCGCAACAAGTTTTTGGCGCGGGTAATGCGCACCTGCTGAATATAGGAAACCACGGAGGTGCCGCACTGCTCCTTAAA
>JAJQCU010000250.1:8375-10504 GCA_021202575.1 Lachnospiraceae bacterium | reverse complement strand
CTATCGGATTAAGGAAAATGATTCCATGGAAATTTATACCAATCAGGAGGGGGAAATTATCCTGAAAAAATATTCTCCCATCGGGGAGCTTTCCGCGTTCGCGAAGGAGTACGCGGAGAGCCTGGCGCAGGTCAGCGGCCATGTGGCGGCCATCACGGACAGGGACAGTGTGGTGGCGGTGTCCGGCGGCCTGAAAAGCATGCGGGGGCAGGCCATCAGCAACGCTTTGGAGGAGCGGATGAACCGGAGGGAAACGGTGGTCGCGGCTAAGGGTGAGGAGGCGTATGTGCCCATTCTGGAGGATATGCCGAAGGAGGCCGAGAGCGTGGCGGTGAACCCAATTCTTTCCGCGGGGGACGTGGTGGGCAGCGTGTGCCTGATCGGGACGAAGGTGGGAGAGAAGCTTGGCGAGGTGGAGCAGAAGCTGATTCAGGCCGCCGCGGGATTTCTGGGGAAGCAGATGGAGGTGTGAGGCGGGAATTCAGAGCCGGCCATAAGGAGCTGTGAGGCGGAAATTCAGAGCTGGCCATAAGGAACTGTGAGACGGAAATTCAGAACCGGCCATAAGGAGCTACAAAGATGAATTCGCTGAACATTCGACATGAGAAAGATTCGCTGAAGTCTATGAGAAAGATTCGCTGAAGTCCCTGAGAAAGATGTTGCATTCGGACTGAAATAAGTATAAAATTGAACCAGTGTATTGAAACCCGGGATGGAATAATTATCAGGATTTGTTGCGTTCATGGCCGTGAACCGCAGCTCACATCGTCACATTCCGGGTTTTTCTTTTCTTTGGAGGAAGATTCAGGTGAAAATTATTGTTGCGGGCGACGGAAAGCTGGGTTCCAGCGTGACCCGTCAGCTGTCTCTGGAGGGAAATGACCTGACAGTGATCGACTTAAAGGAGTCCGTGCTGGAGAGCAGCGAGGGACGGTATGATGTGATGTCCATTCAGGGCAACTGCGCGGCCATGGATGTGCTGGACCAGGCGGGAGCGAAGGCAGCGGACCTGCTGATCGCGGTGACCAACAGCGACGAGGTCAATCTGCTGTGCTGTCTCACAGCCTTCGGCATGAATCCGCATATACATACGATTGCCAGGATCAGGAACCCGGAGTACCAGGAGCAGATTTATAAGATGCGGGATATTTTCGCCCTGTCCATGACGGTGGCCCCGGACAGGCAGACCGCGGTGGAGAGGGAGCGGCTTTTGAAATATCCGGGCTTTCTGCAGAGGGAGCCCTTCGCCCACGGCAGGGTGGAGCTGGTGGAACTGAAAATCGAGAAGGGCAGCAGGCTCTGCGACGTGGCCATGAAGGATCTGCACCGCACCGTCAACTGCAACGTGCTGATCTGCACCGTGGTCCGAAACGGCTCCGCCATTTCCCCCGATGGCAATTTTGTGCTGAAGGAGGGGGACAGGGTCTTTATTACCGCAGCTACCAACGAGCTGAGCACGCTGCTGAAAAATTTAAATATTGTTACCCATAAGGTCCGGGCCGTGCTGATCTGCGGCGGCAGCAGATTTGCGGTCTATCTGACGAAGCTTTTGCAGAGGAGCGGCATCAGCGTCAAGATTATTGAGAAGGATCAGGCCAGGTGCGAATACCTGGCGGAAATTCTGCCCAGGGCGGAGATTATCCGCGGCGACGCCAGCAAGGATTTTCTGCTGGAGGGCGAGGATATTTCCCACTATGACGCGGTGATCAGCGCAACCGGCTTAGACGAGCTGAATATGATTATTTCCATGTATGCCCTGCACTGCGGCGTGCCCCAGGTGTTGACCAAGCTGGGCCGGGGCATGGAGGTCAACGGCAGCATTATCAGCAGCATGAACCTGGGCAGTACGATTGTGCCCAAGGAACTGTGCTGCAACAATATCGTCCAGTATGTGCGCGCCATGAAGAATCAGACCGGCGCCGCGCTGGCGGTGTACTCGATCGCGGGTGGACAGGCAGAGGCGGTGGAGTTTCGGATTGACGAGACCTGCCTGCACTGCGGGGAGCCGCTGAAAAAGATTAAAACCCGCAAAAATGTGCTGGTGGCCTGCGTATCGAGGGGGTCCTACACCGAGATTCCCAACGGCGACACTTATTTTCAGGTGGGCGAGATCGTGGTCATCGTGGTCA
>JAJQCU010000250.1:0-8365 GCA_021202575.1 Lachnospiraceae bacterium | reverse complement strand
TCGTGGTCAGCGGCGGCGGTGTGATTTCCAATTTTAATGAGATCTTTGTGTGACGGGGATTTGCCATGAACCATAAAATGATCGGAAAATTTATCGGGCAGATCCTGATGCTGGAAGCTGTTTTTATGATACCGGCCCTGCTGATCGGGGTTTATTTCGGGGAGCTGAAAGCTGTCGGCTGTTTTGCGGCAACGATTGTGCTGACGTTTCTGGCGGGTGTGGCGCTGTTTTTGTTCGGCCGCGGCAGCAGCAGCGTGTTCCGGGCGAAGGAGGGGCTGGTCTGCGTGGGCTTATGCTGGATTGCCATGAGCCTCTTGGGCTGCCTGCCTTTTTATCTGTCAGGGGAAATTCCCGCTTATATCGACGCGTTTTTTGAGATTGTGTCCGGTTTTACCACAACGGGAGCTTCCATCCTGGAGGATGTAGAGGCACTTTCCAACAGTATGCTTTACTGGCGTTCCTTCAGCCACTGGGTCGGCGGCATGGGTGTGCTGGTGTTTTTGCTGGCGTTTATGCCGAATCAAGAGGAAGGCGGCTTTACCACGCATCTTTTAAAGGCAGAGAGCCCGGGCCCGAATGTGGGCAAGCTTGTGCCGAAGATGAAGGATACCGCCTCGATCCTCTATATGCTGTACTGTATCCTGACGGTGCTCGATATTTTTTTCCTCCTGGCAGGAGGGCTTGATCCACTGAGCGCGGTGTGCATCGCCTTCGGTACGGCGGGCACAGGAGGCTTTGGCGTCCTGTCGGATTCCATCGCGGGCTACAGCCCCTACATTCAGAATGTCTGTACTGTTTTCATGCTGCTTTTCGGCGTGAATTTCAACTGTTATTATCTGCTGACTCTGCGGAAATTCAGGGATGTGTGGAAGGATGAGGAGCTGCGCACCTACCTGGGAATTGTGCTCGGCAGCATCGCGCTGATCGTCTGGAACCTGCGCGGTTACTATGATACCCTGGCCGAGACGGTGCGCCACGCGGCGTTTCAGGTGGCCAGTATTATGACTACGACCGGCTTTGCCACCACGGATTTCGACCAGTGGCCGAATTTTTCCAAAGGACTTCTGATGATTCTGATGATCATCGGCGCCTGCGCGGGCAGTACCGGCGGCGGGTTTAAGGTGGGGCGGATGCTGCTTGTCATTAAATCGGCGAAACGCTCCATTCAGCAGGTGGTCAGCCCCCGCAAGGTAGAGGTGGTGCGGTCCAACGGCTACAGAATCAGCGAGAAGGTGGTCGCCAGCACGAATGCCTACCTGGCGGCCTATGTGATGATTATCATCGCGAGTTTTTTACTGGTGTCGCTGGACGGCTTTTCCATCACGATGAATCTGTCGGCGGTGCTGGCCTGTTTTAATAATATCGGACCCGGCTTTGAGATGGTGGGCGCCACGGGCAACTACAGCGCGTTCAGTGTGTTTTCCAAGCTGGTGCTGATCTGGGATATGCTGGCGGGGAGGCTGGAGATTTTCCCGATTCTGATTTTATTTTCCCAAAATACATGGAGAAGGCGGGTGTAGATACGGGCCTTTTGCCGCCGCGGTGCGGGTCATAATCCTGAGAATGCTTCATATAATGGTAAAAAGCGTTCTGAGGGGATGGAGTGAAGGATTATATTGCGGAGCGGGCCACCAGCATTGCTGTTTATATTATTGAAAATAACGCGACGGTCAGACAAGCCGCGAAGGTGTTCGGGGTCAGTAAAAGCACGGTGCACCAGGATGTGGTTCACAGGCTGGGCGCGGTCAACCCGGGTCTGGCGAAGGACGCCAGGAAGGTGCTGGATGTAAATAAGAGCGAGCGCCATATCCGGGGCGGCCTGGCGACGAGGGAGAAGTATCTGCGGCAGAAAAAATAAGATTTATCAGGATATATACGGATGTCAGAACGGCGCATGAGAAGGTTAAGATATAAGAGGTTTACAGATAACGGGGCAGGTGGCCGGGAGAGGAAAAGCTGAGGTCAGCTGCTTTATGAAGGCGGGAAAAACGGGAAGAAACAGGAGCCGGTCGGGATGTCTCAGGAAATGAAAATCATCGCTAAAATACATACAGATTTTCCGACAAAATTCGGCGTGCCGAGGCAGAGCGGCCTGGTGAATGAGCTGAAGGTGAGGATTGTATTTTTGCCGGAGTATCGGCAGGAGGAGGCGTTCCGGGGACTGGAGGACTTTTCCCATATCTGGATTTTGTGGGAATTTTCTCAGGCAAAGCGGAAGAACTGGGCGGCCACCGTCACGCCGCCGCGGCTGGGCGGCAGAGTGCACATGGGAGTTTTCGCCACCCGCTCGCCCTTTCGTCCCAACCCCATCGGCCTTTCCTGCGTCCGGCTGGATGAAATTGTATTTGATGAAAAGCTGGGCCCGGTGCTTCATGTGTCCGGGGTGGACATGGTGGATGGAACGCCTGTTTATGACATCAAGCCCTATCTGCCCTACGCCGACGCCCATCCGGAGGCCAGCTCCGGATTTGCAGGAAAAACTGCAATTCATGAGCTGAAGGTGGATTTTCCAGAGGAGGAGCTGCAAAAATTTCCGCCGGACAGGCAGTCGGCGGCAGTGGAAATTCTCAGGCAGGACCCCAGGCCCATCTATCGCAAAAGCGAGGATCAGGTGTTTAAGCTGGAGTTCGCGGGGTGGGATATTCATTTCACAGTGGACGGAGAGGTACTGACGGTACTGGAAGTGGTGCGCAGAAATCATTCCTGAAAGGCTGAAGATACGTCCAGGAACAGGGGACGAAATAGTGAGATGCCTGTAAAGGGGCTGCTGTGCTGAATATGTGATGTGATATCGGTATTTGCACTTTGACAGCTTTACATTAGAATAGAACAGGAAAAAACTTTATAAAATGATTAAAGCGACAAAAGGGTATGATACCATGGATTGCTCCGCAAAAAACGCTCCCGCAATCCATGACGCCATTCGGAATCCGCACAATTTGGCCTGAAAAGCGGCCAAATTTGCTCCTTCCTCCACAGGGCGCCCTACGGGTGTCATGTCGTTGCGGTCCCCAAGGTCATAAATATGAATGCGAGCATTCAATTTCCGACCTTTTGTCCCTTGTATCATAAAATACGTGAGGAGGAATGTATGAACAAACGGGAAATGGTCATTGTACTGGATTTCGGCGGACAATATAATCAGCTGGTGGCCCGCCGCGTGCGTGAGTGCAATGTGTACTGTGAGATTTATTCCTACAAAACTGATATCGCGAAGATTAAGGCGATGGCGCCGAAGGGTATCATCCTGACCGGCGGCCCCAACAGCTGCTATGAGGAGGGGGCGCCCACCTACAGCAAGGAGCTTTTTGAACTGGGAATCCCGGTGCTTGGATTGTGTTATGGCGCGCAGCTGATGCAGCATATCCTTGGCGGCAGGGTGGAACGGGCTGATAAGCGTGAATATGGGAAGACGGAGGTTGCGGTGGATACTTCCTCCGCACTGTTTGCCGGTGTGACACCGGATACCACCTGCTGGATGAGCCACTTTGATTACATTTCCCGGCTGGCGGACGGCTTTGTCTCTGTAGGACATAGTGCGGACTGCCCGGTGGCTGCCTGTGAGAATACTGAGCGGGGGCTTTACGGCATTCAGTTTCATCCGGAGGTGCTGCACACGCCGGAGGGCACAAAGATGCTCTATAATTTCGTGCGCAATGTGTGCGGTTGTGCAGGAGACTGGAAAATGGACTCCTTCGTGGAGCAGTCGATTCGGACGATCCGGGAAAAGGTGGGGAATGGCAAGGTGCTCTGCGCCCTCTCCGGCGGCGTGGATTCCTCTGTAGCCGCCGTGCTGCTCTCCAAAGCGGTGGGCGACCAGCTGACCTGTGTCTTTGTGGACCACGGTCTGCTGCGCAAAAACGAGGGCGATGAGGTGGAGGCGGTGTTTGGCCCCTCCGGCAATTATAACCTGAACTTTATCCGGGTCAACGCCCAGCAGCGCTTTTACAGTAAGCTGGCCGGCGTCACGGAGCCGGAGCGAAAGCGCAAGATCATCGGCGAGGAATTTATCCGCGTCTTTGAGGAGGAGGCCAAAAAGATCGGCGCCGTGGACTTTCTGGTGCAGGGCACCATCTACCCGGACGTGGTGGAGAGCGGCTTAGGCGGCGAGTCCGCCGTCATCAAGTCCCACCATAATGTAGGCGGACTGCCGGACTATGTGGATTTCAAGGAGATCATTGAGCCCCTGCGCGACCTGTTCAAGGATGAGGTCCGCAAGGCCGGCCTGGAGCTTGGCCTTCCGGAATATCTGGTGTTCCGCCAGCCCTTCCCCGGCCCAGGCCTGGGAATCCGCATCATCGGGGAAGTCACTGAGGAAAAGGTCCGCATCGTCCAGGACGCCGACTTTATTTACCGGGAGGAAATCGCCAGAGCGGGACTGGATCAGGACATCAACCAGTATTTTGCCGCCCTGACCAATATGCGGTCAGTGGGCGTCATGGGGGATGAGAGAACCTACGACTACGCTGTGGCATTAAGAGCTGTCAGGACGATTGACTTTATGACAGCGGAGGCGGCCGAGGTGCCTTATGAGGTCTTAAACCGGGTGATGAACCGGATTATTAACGAGGTGAGAGGGGTTAACCGGGTGATGTATGATCTGACCAGTAAGCCGCCGGGGACGATTGAATTTGAATAAGTAAAGGTGTCGCTGGAACCCGCATAAACACTGGATTCTTTGCGAATTTGAGTACCGTTTGATAACAATTTGATAACAGCACCGCCAGAACATTTATTATAATGACGCTGACGGTTAGCGGGTAGATCCGCTATAGTCCACTAGCAAAGCGCGAACCAGATTGAGTGAAACAGATCAATTTGGTAAGGCCTTTTTGCGTTGTTAAGGATGTCTGATTATTCATTGTCCGTCGCTTCTTCTGCTTCTCGTTTGGAGCGCTGGGCAGACAGGTCAGCTTTTGTACGTTCGATTTCCTTTTGGGGATATGTATACCGCCACTCATCGTATTCCTCTTTGGTGATCTCACCGGCTTCCAACAAAGCAGACTGCTTTTGCCATGAGAGAAGCATATCAAACATAGAAAGGTAGGTGGTTCCTTTGGACTTGTCCAGCCGGAGACAGAGTTCCCCGTCAATCTCTCCGATATGCAGGCCGTAAAGGTCTTCCAGTGCGAAAAGCGTGTGCATTAGCCCGGTGTAGCTGTCAATATCAGGCACAGCCAGTGCCTGGGGCGATACCTCAAAGATGTCAGCAAGGGCATTTAAATATTTTTCTTTGGGGCTGCGGGCGCCTTTTTCGTACTGTGCGATACGGACATCCGCCTGCATATCGTTGAAGCCGAGCTGCTGTCCCAGATATTTTTGTGTAAAACCGTGTTTGAGACGGAAATAGTGGATTCTTTCCCCGATTGCCATAGTGTATCCCTCCATTCGTTGAATGATAGGTCAAGTATAACATAAAAGTATAGGCCAATCAATAGAAATGATACAAAAAAGTATAGAAATTATTTCGCAAACCACTTGACCAATACAGAAATGTATAGTAATATAAAGAAGAACCAATACAAAAATGTATAGCGAATTGAAAAGGAGGTAGCTTATGGAAAAGATGTTCATGAGAGTGGATGAAGTGATGGCGGCACTGGATGTTTCAGAATCCTATGCCTACAAACTGATCCGGAAACTGAACAAGGAGCTAGCAAAGACAGGCTGCGTCACGATTGCCGGCAGGATTGACCGTAAATTCTTTTACGAGCATTTCTACGGCACACAGGCTTACGAAGGGAGGGATTAAAGTGCCTGTATACAAAAATGAAAAGAATGGGTCATGGTATGCCATGGTTCGTTACAAGGACTGGAAAGGTGAGAATAAGCAGAAGTGCCAGCGTGGCTTTAAGACGAAGCGTGAAGCACAGGAGTGGGAGCGCCAATTCCAGTTGCAGAAGAAAGCAGACCTCGATATGACGCTTGAAAGCTTCTGCAAGATGTATGAGAAGGATGTGCGCCCGCGGCTGAAAGAAAATACCTGGCTTACAAAGGAGAGCATTATCCAGAGCAAGATTTTACCGTACCTGGGAAAGCATAAGGTGTCGGAGATCACAGCGAAGGATGTGATTGACTGGCAGAATGAGATGAGGAGCCAGACGGGAAAGGATGGGAAGCCAATCTCGCCTACTTACCTTAAAACGATACACGCGCAGCTGAGTTCTATCTTCAACCATGCGATCAGGTATTACGATTTGACGGTCAATCCGGCGAAGAAAGCCGGGACGATGGGGATGGAGGAAAGTAAGGAGATGTCATTCTGGACGAAGGAAGAATATCTGAAATTTGCGGAGGCGATGATGGACAAACCACTTTCCTATTATGCGTTTGAAATGCTTTACTGGTGCGGTATACGCGAGGGCGAGCTGCTTGCGCTGACACCTGCGGATTTTGATTTCGAGAACCGGACGGTGACGATTAATAAGTCTTATCAGCGCCTGAAGGGAAAGGATGTAATTACATCTCCGAAAACGAAGAAGAGCAACCGCGTGATCCGGATGCCGCAGTTTCTGGCAGATGAGATGCAGGATTGTCTGAAGCTGTTTTACAGCTTGAAGCCGGATGACCGCATCTTCCCGATTACGAAGCATTATCTGTCCCATGAGATGGACCGCGGCTGCAAGGAGACGGGTGTGAAGCATATCCGTATCCATGACCTTCGCCATTCCCATGTGTCCCTGCTGATTGATATGGGGTTCACGGCGCTTGCCATTGGTGACAGGGTCGGGCATGAGGGTGAGAAAATCACATACCGGTATGCGCACCTGTTTCCGTCGCGGCAGACGGAGATGGCGGACCGGCTGGACACGGCGCGGTTTGGACGTGGGGAAGAAGAGGTATGAGGTGAGGACGTATGTCAGCAAAGAGCTTAGACCGGCAGGGGCGATGGAGGAACAAGGTAGTTGCGTTCCGGGTATCACCGGAGGAAGACGAGCAGATTGAAACCGCCGTCAGATTATCGGGCCTGACAAAACAGGATTATATTATCCGGCGGTTACAGGAGCAGGAAGTTGTGGTGATTGGCAATCCCAGAGTGTATAAGGCTTTAAAAAATGAGCTTGCAAAGGTGCTTGAAGAATTGCAGAGGATCAGCGACAGCGGTGATATAAACCCTGACCTGTTAAACACGATAGAACTGATCACATGCACAATGCAGGGAATGAAAGATGAGGAATAAGAATGCCTTTAAGTGTCGGCAAACACCTAAAGGCACAGACCTGGCAGAATATCCGCCCATCAAATTCTATGGGTATTCTACCAGAGTCTCATCCCACTTTCAACCGGAAAGGAGAAAATTTGGAAAGAAATTATGACAAACGGAAACCAGAGCCAGCACTGAAGCTGATCAATATGGAGACAGTGGAGGTCGAGCAGATTGAATGGCTCCTTTACCCATTCATCCCTTATGGGAAGCTCACGATTATACAGGGCGACCCCGGCGAAGGCAAGACGACTATGGTATTACAGATCATAGCGAAGCTGACAAAGGGAGAAGAGGTTTTCACTGATGGCGGGAACGACAACGGTAGTGAGGAAAAGGAAGATGAAGTACCTGCTCAGAAGTATGAGCCAGTCAATGTAATTTATCAGACCGCGGAGGATGGCCTGGGGGATACGATAAAACCCCGGCTGCTTGCGGCGGGAGCTGACTGTTCTCGTGTACTGGTGATTGATGACAGGGAACAACCGCTGACATTGCAGGATTACCGGTTAGAAGAGGCGATTGTGCGGACAAAGGCAAGGCTTGTGGTTCTTGACCCGCTGCAGGGCTTCCTCGGCGCTGATGTGGACATGCACAGGGCGAATGAGATCAGGCCGTTGATGAAACGGGTGTCAGAGCTGGCGGAAAAGTATCATTGCGCGATTATCCTGATCGGCCACATGAACAAGAACAGTGGCGTGAAATCTTCTTACCGCGGCCTGGGTTCCATTGATTTTCAGGCGGCAGCAAGAAGTGTGCTGCTGATCGGAAGAGTGAAGGACGAGCCGGACATTCGGGTAGTGTGCCATATTAAAAGTTCACTGGCTCCGGAAGGTAAGTCTATTGCGTTCCGCCTGGACAAAGAGACAGGATTTGAATGGATTGGTGAGTATGATGTGAACGCCGATGAACTCCTGAGTGGAGACAACCGGGGAAGCAAATTAAAGGCTGCCGCGGAATTTTTAGAGGAAATGCTGGAGGATGGCCAGGTGTTTCAGAAGGAGATTGAGGAAGCGGCACAGAGCAGAGGGATTAAATCCAAAACCTTATGGAACGCAAAGAAAAAACTCAATGTAAAGTCTGTCAAGGTCGGCTCACAGTGGGCAAGGGAATTGCCGTAAGGCAAGAAAGAAGATGGCAAGATTCCCTGTTCCTAAAGAC
>JAJQCU010000190.1:3787-10562 GCA_021202575.1 Lachnospiraceae bacterium | reverse complement strand
TCAGTGCTCTCCAACCTGACAATACCGTCAGATTTAAGAACCTCGGAATTTGTGAATGAGCTCTTTCACGCCCTGCTCTCCTGCGACCGGCTGATCAATATTCTTTTTGCCGGGGACAGGCAGGGGCGGCTTCTTAAGGTGCTCAAGCCCCGGCTGCAAAAGATGTTCCTGCCCTATTATCTGGAGCATACCGACAGTCCCGAGCGGGCCAATATCCTCCTCAATTTCAGCATCAATGGCTGCTATTACGCGTTCATGGAAAACCGCGCCTACGGGGACGATTTCGTGATACAGGTGCTGGGGGAGATCAACGATTCCATTATCAGGATGCTGTAAAAAAACAGCGGCTCACTTCATCCGCCCGAAAAAAACTTTTTCAAAATTTTTAATACCCTCTTGCATATACATATTATTGTGATATACTAAGTATATAAATATATCAAGATAATTTTAAGACAACAAAATGAAGGGGGGATGATACTGATGATGAAAAGAGGAAGACCCGCACTGTACGACAGCAACGATACTCCTATCGAAATGTTCAGGGACTACATGACCATGACAACCGCTGAGGTGGCACAGAAATACGACTGCAGCCCCTCTACCGTCGCGAAGTACTGTAAAATTGTGAAATCCCTGCCGGAGGGCCAGAAAATAATGAAGGAGGCAGAGGGCGCCAAATGACCGCAGACGGCGCGCCCTTTCACTCTTCCATGCCGTTCCATATCCACTCGCAGACTCTCCTGAGATATTCCGGGAAATCCCCGCTCGGGTCCTCCATGATTTTTGAACCCGAGACGGTGCCCATCGCGCCCAATGTGAGCAGTATCACATCATCAGGCTCGTCCTTCAGATTGTGCTTCACATGGGCGCTCGCGTGTATCAGGGCAGTGTCTATCAGGGCAGCGAGCTCGCCGGCCTTCATGTCGGCGACGCCATCATTCATCGAGAGCATTTGCCGGAGAAGCTCCTTTGACGCCTGTGATCCCAGATCCATAAAAAAGATAAGCAGAGAATCGGCCGCAATCTTCTCATCCATACTTAAAGACAGGCCGTCCCTTAACTGTTCCGCCTTTGATTTATTCATGATATTATTCTTTCACCTGTTGCTTTCCTGTGTTTTTTTCTTCATAGCAGAGTTTTTCTGTTCTGTTCAATTCTAGCACTTGAACAAAGCACAGGCAAGAAAAACAATTTCCACCTGACAGACGCCAGATGACCCTGATGTAGTCCACATCCGGCAGCCCAGCCGCCTGATGATAGATTTAAAGCATATTCCCAGGCTTGCTCTTTCTCCCTGTCCAGCCAAGTCCCCTGGCCCATTCCTTCATGCTGTCCGCTTCCTCTTTATCATCCCCGTTGATGGTCCGCAGCATATCAAGGTATCCATAAAGCCCTCCGCAGTCGTCCACCACGTTCAATCCATCCGCCGCTACGCACACAGGTCTCTCTTTCGCGCTGATTTCGGCCAACACCGACTCCAGGTCTTCCGCCACACGGCACATATCATTATCAACAAAAATCCCATTCTCCGTCTTATGGTAAATTTCCTCCAGAGTGATTTTAACACACCAGTTGTCGCCATAGTCATAGAGATAGTACAGCGTGTCAAAGTACGGGGAAAGGTTAATATTCAGATCCCGGAACAAGTCCAGGCACTCCATTTCCCAGACATTCATCTGCTCCTCGTGCATTTTGACCACAGCGTCATATGGCATCTTGTAAGCTTTCTCTATCTCTTTCCTATAGGTGTCCGGATGTACCCATGACAGGTGGTCGATCTGGGAATAGCTCTGCCTCCAGTTGCGAAGTTCTGTGGCAGCTTTTCTCATCTCGTCCTCGCTATCATACAACTCTTCATCCTCCATCTCTTCCTTCAGCAGTTCCAGTTTGCCGACCACATCGCCTTTCCACGCCCTCGCACTATCCCGCCTGGCAGCGAACAGTTCGCGGACGGTCAGCCGCTCTACGAGGAAATTCCAGTCCTGCTCAACAGAAACTTTATTCAATATTTCCTCCAGCGTCGTATCGTCTTTAAAATCAGGGAATCTGCCGCGAAAGCCCTCAACCTCCCATAAGTTGCCCAGATAAGAATCGCCAACTGAGTACTGGCGGAACGGAGCAGAATATTTCTTCTTAAACCAGCTTTTGACGCTGACGCCTTTCCTGTAGTCGTCATCCCAATAAAGGTCGCTCATATCATCATCCGGGAATCGGAACAGGACTCCGCACAGGTCCGTATAGCCGCCGAGTGTCCCGGCCGTGAGTGCGTTGAAGTCCTCCCGCGGTATGGAGAAATTGTGCAGATGGCTGTTCTGCCAGCCGAAGAGCTTCTGGATAGCATAATGCAGGGCGTGGAGGTTCATGGCTCCTGGAACGAGGATGTCACGGGAGATATCGGTTTCCGCTTTCGCCAGCTTAAGCAGCTCTGCTCTCTCTTCCGGCCGCATGTCCATATCTTCATCAGCCCCATAAACGAAGCCGCCAACCAGAGACAGATGCAAAGCAAAGACAGTACCGTATTCGTGATATGTGTCCCCAGACACAACGTCATCCCTTGCACGGTCGGTGAGTTCCTCTGTAAGCTCCGGGTCGAAGCGGAGGTTGGATAAAGCAGATGGTTTTTGCATAGAGGATGCGGCTTGCTTAAACGGATCGGCCATAGACACAGAAATGCTGTCCACATCTCCCTTATGCATTCCCTCTGCTGCCGTCTCCATCCGTTCCCTGTAGTTCTTCGAATACTGCGAGTCCTCGGTCTGCTTTACCCCGTAATTTCCACGGGAGTACGGCATATAGGCATATACGGCGTCCTTTGTCAGTGATAACTCCTTTGCAATCTGGTCTGCGGTCATGTCCTGGTCTAAAAGTTCCTTAACCAGCTTAGAGGACTTGCTGCTCCACAGACCGGCTGTTATCAGAATGCGCTGCGCCGTTACCATCGAGGTATGGCAGTTCAGCGCTGTCCTTCGGACGGAATGTGTCTCCTCATAATCCGCAGTTACCTGGGCGTATAGTTCGTTGGTGACCTCCTGCTGCTCACAGGTGGTTGCTTTTTGTTCGTTCATGGTATTTGCTTCTTTAGCGATTACCCCTTTCGTTTCTCTTGATGTGTACAGTATAACGGGCTTGCATGTAGTTGTCAACCTAGACTTTTGGTTTCAAAAAATCATTTTCCGGTGGATATTCCGTTGCTCTCTTATATCCACATCTTTCATAAAAGGCAAGCAGCTTTTCTTTATTATCTGCCTCCACAAATGACACACTCCCGCCTATTTCATACTGAATATGTTTTAACTGTTCGATTGCAAGAGCAGTAATTTCTTCTCCTGTAATTCTTCCTGCAGCTTTTTCGTCAAAATTCCTGCCAAGCTGTGCAATCAGGTATGCTGCCATATTATAAGACTGTTCCTCCTGATTGATGTCACTGAATCGTGCCAGCTTTCTTCTCATGGTATTGCTGAAAGGTTCAGCACTTACCACAAACGGTTTAACTGTAATTGAAAAATAACCTAGCAAAGCCCCATCTTCCATTGAAATAAGCAAGTAGGTTACTGCCTGTTGTTTCTTTGCAGATTCGATTGCCTGTTCCTTCAAAAATCTTTCAACATCCGAATTCAACGGACATGAAAACTCGGAGAGGACTTTCTTTAATGTGTCCTCTCCGAGAATCGGATTGTCACTATTGAGATACTGGCGAATATTAACAACTGCATAATTGCTATTTGCCCTCATGAGCTTTCTCCCACTTCTCCATAATTTTTACTAAATCTGCTTCATTATTTATCATACGATAATTAGCCGACACACGAGGTGCTTTATCTCTCTCTTGCTCTGATGCCTCCAAAGCGTTAATAAACATCTCAACCTGCTCCTTACCGGAAATAACGAAATTCTTTTTAATGCTTGAAGTTGCCATAATAACACCTCCTTTGCCAGTTTGGCTAATTCTTGACCAAATCACATCTCTCTGTCTATATTTTTTGTCGAATATAGTGGGAGGTCAAGTGAAAATATGCATATGCTAAGCAGACATACACAAAGAAATCCGACTTGCAGAGCAGAAAGTTTTCCGGCTGGGTCAGATAATTCTTGGCGATTTCCGTATCTGCACGTCTGATCTGTGTCCCCCGCAGGGATTTCACCCGATAACCGACAGAAATTATAACATCCAAATTATAATATTCAACCTGATAGGTTTTCCCGTCAGCCGCAGTTGTTGCAAATTTTGCAACAACTGCCGACCTGAAAAGCTCCCCCTCAGAGAAAATATTTTTAATATGCCGGGATATGGTCGATTTGTCCCGCTGGAACAATTCCGCCATCTGATCAATAGACAGCCAGACCGTATCCTCGTCAAAAGTGGCCTCAATCTTCGTCAACCCATCTTCCGTTGTATACATGATTATATTGGATTGGCTCATTGCTCATTTGCCTCCTTATGAATGTTTTCCATTTGAATGTAATAAGCCAGCAGCCGGATCACATACTCCGGTGCGTGCCTGTTGCCTAGCTCCCAATCTGTGACCGTCCTGTAAGGAATTTGAAAAAACTCACAAAATTCCTTTCGGTTCATACCTGTACTTTCCCGCAGCTCTCTGATTCTGTTTTTTAATTCCATGTCCTTTTCTCCGTTAGACTCCACTGCAAAACCCGTCTCCGGCAGCATTTTTTATATGCTAAGATAAAAATATGCGTTGCGTATCTATCATAGCATAAGCCAGATAAATACGCAACGCATAAATTCAATAATTACAGGAAACGACTTTATATCGCTTTCCGGGAATTGCCGGTTTCTCCCCGGTAACAGCGCCGTAAAGGCACGGATAAACTTACGAAGGAATACTGCCTTTATTTGTAATTCACAATCTGTCCGAACTCCGCCTTCAGGCTGGCGCCGCCCACCAGGCCGCCGTCGATGTCCGGTCTGGCGAACAGATCCGCGGCGGTTTTGGCGTTCACAGAGCCGCCGTACTGGATGCGGATGGCTCCCGCCGTCGCTTCGTCATAGATCTCCGCGATGCAGGCGCGGATGGCGGCGCATACCTCCTCGGCCTGGTCGCTGGTAGCGGTCTTGCCGGTGCCGATGGCCCAGATAGGCTCGTAGGCGATCACCGCCGCGGCCGCCTGCTCAGCGGTCACGTTCTGGAACACGATCTTGATCTGCTGGCGGATGAAATCAATAGTGATGCCCTGTTCTCTCTGGGTCAGGGTTTCGCCGCAGCAGATAATGGGAGTCAGGCCATGCTCAAAGGCTTTCAGGACCTTCTTATTCACGGTTTCATTGGTCTCCGCGAAATACTCCCTTCTCTCGGAGTGGCCGATGATCACATACTTTACACCGGCGTCCACCAGCATGGCGGGAGCGATCTCGCCTGTGTAAGCGCCCTTTTCCTCATAATACATATTCTCCGCGCCGATCTGGATATTGGTACCCTTCACCGCCTCTACCGCGGGGATAATGTCAATGGCCGGCACGCAGAAAACCACGTCCACCTCATCGTTGACAACCAGCGGCTTTAAGGTATCGATCAGCTCCACCGCCTGGCTGGGGGTCATGTTCATCTTCCAGTTGCCGGCAATAATTTTTCTTCTTGCCATAATTTTTACCTCTTTATTTATATTCTCATTTACAGGAAACGTCAAAAACGGTTTCTCTTTCGGCATGGACCATATTATTTTCAAAAAGAAATTTATAAGGTCGTTCACCATACGATTAACACGTTGGCGAAAATTGCATCAGGATGCAGCGTTTTCGTCCCACCTGAGAAACGGCATCAGACAGCGCCTGTTTGGGCCCTTAGATGCCGTTTACATCAGATTTTCATTTTGATATCAGCTTTTACTTGTCATCCGCCGCGTAAACACCGGGCAGCTCCTTGCCCTCCAGGAACTCTAAGGACGCGCCGCCGCCGGTGGAGATGTGGGTCACCTTATTGGCAAAGCCCAGCTGGTTGATGGCTGCCGCGGAGTCGCCGCCGCCGATGATGGTGGTAGCGTCTGTGTCAGCAAGGGCCTGCGCTACGGCTACTGTTCCCTTCACCAGGATCGGGTTCTCAAATACGCCCATGGGTCCGTTCCATACAACGGTCTTAGCGGTCTTCACAGCCTCAGCGTACAGAGCCTGGGTCCTGGGTCCGATGTCCATGCCCATCTTGTCAGCCGGAAGCTCAGTGGAATCATAAACCTCAGTAGCGATCTCGGCGTCGATGGGATTGGGGAACTCGCTGGTAACCACTGTGTCCACGGGGAGCAGGAGCTTCTTGCCCAGCTGCTCAGCCTTGGCCATCATTTCCTTGCAATAATCCAGCTTGCTCTCATCACAGAGGGAGGTGCCCACCTCATAGCCCTGAGCCTTTAAGAAGGTGTAGGCCATTCCGCCGCCGATGATCAGGGTATCACACTTCTCCAACAGGTTGGAGATCACGTTCAGCTTGTCAGCCACCTTGGCGCCGCCCAGGATCGCCACGAAGGGTCTCACCGGATTCTCCACGGCGTTGCCCAGGAAGTTAATCTCCTTCTCCATCAGATAGCCTACCGCGCAGTTGCCGCCCTTGGCACGCACATATTCGGTAACGCCGGCCACGGAAGCGTGGGCTCTGTGGGAGGAACCGAAGGCATCGCATACATAATCATCGCACAGATCCGCCAGCTCTTTGCTGAAGGCCTCGCCGTTCTTGGTCTCCTCAGAACCGCGGAAACGGGTGTTCTGCAGCAGGATCACATCGCCGGGCTGCATCGCCTCTACCGCCGCGGTGGCGGCCTCGCCGGTCAC
>JAJQCU010000190.1:2521-3777 GCA_021202575.1 Lachnospiraceae bacterium | reverse complement strand
GCCAGGGACTCGCCCTCGTTGGGGCCGTTCTTTACCTTGCCAAGGTGGGAGCAGAGAATTACCTTGCCGCCATCGTTGACCAGCTTCTGAATTGTGGGCAGAGCCGCCACGATACGGGTCTCGTCGGTGATCTCGCCGTTCTTTAACGGTACGTTGAAGTCGCATCTGACCAGCACTCTCTTGCCGGCGGCGCTGAAATCATCTACGGATTTCTTATTTAATCCCATATTTTTGTCCTCTATATAAAACAGGCCCGGTCCTAAGACCGGACCTGTTCAGGTCTTTTTAATTCTTCTTTTCACACAACCGCTGTATTATGCCAGCTCGCTGAAGTACTTGATGGTACGGACCATCTGAGAGGTGTAGGAATTCTCATTGTCATACCAGGACACAACCTGTACCAGATTGTCAGCGCCCACCATGGTCTGGGTGGAGTCGAAGATGGAACCATAGGTGCTGCCTACGATATCGCTGGAAACAATCTCATCCTCGTTGTAGCCGAAGGACTCGTTGGAAGCAGCCTTCATAGCCGCGTTGATCTCTTCCTTGGTCACGCTCTTCTCAACGGTAGCTACCAGGATGGTGGTGGAACCGGTGGGAGTGGGAACACGCTGCGCGGAGCCGATCAGCTTGCCGTTCAGCTCAGGAATTACCAGGCCGATTGCCTTGGCTGCGCCGGTGGAGTTGGGTACGATATTGACAGCGCCCGCGCGGCTTCTTCTCAGATCACCCTTTCTCTGAGGTCCGTCAAGGATCATCTGATCGCCGGTGTAAGCGTGAATGGTGCTCATGATGCCGCTCTTGATGCCGGCCAGGTCATTCAGCGCCTTCGCCATGGGAGCCAGGCAGTTGGTGGTGCAGCTGGCCGCGGAAATGATGGTATCCTCAGGCTTTAAGGTGGTGTGGTTTACATTGTAAACGATGGTGGGAAGGTCATTGCCCGCGGGAGCGGAAATAACAACCTTGCGCGCGCCGGCGTTGATGTGCGCCTGGGCCTTCGCCTTGCTGGTGTAGAAGCCGGAGCACTCCAGCACTACGTCGATCTTTAACTCGCCCCATGGGCAATTGTTGGCATCCGGCTCCTTGTAGATCTTCAGGGTCTTGCCCGCAACCGTGATGGTGTCCTCACCCGCGGAAACGGTGTCCGCCAGAGCGTACTTGCCCTGAGAGGAATCATACTTTAACAAATGCGCCAGCATCTTGGGGCTTGTCAGGTCGTTGATTGCCACTACCTCATACCCTTCCGCGCCAAACAT
>JAJQCU010000190.1:0-2495 GCA_021202575.1 Lachnospiraceae bacterium | reverse complement strand
CTTAAGGTACCCGTTTTTCCTATATTTGGCAAGTCCCACGGACACACTTTTTATGATTTTTTTACAGTATACTTTGCGCTTATACGGATTTACTTTTTTCTCCCCTCGTTATATACTGGAAGTGAAAAAAGAAAGGAGCCTTTTTTATGCCCTGTCTGATTGATTCCCACCTGCACACCTCTTTTTCCGGCGATTCGAACGCGCCCATGGAGGAAACGATTCTCTCCGCCGTCCAGAAAGGCCTGCGGGGGATTTGCTTCACCGAGCACCTGGACTGGGATTACCCGGTCTGCGAGGAGTGCCCGCCCGGCACCTTCGATCTTGATATTGACGCCTATTACAGACAGTTTGCGCTTCTCAGCGAAAAATATGCGGGACAGATCCGGCTCCGCTTCGGCATTGAGCTTGGCCTGCAGCCCCACCTTGCCTTAAGACACCGAGACCTGCTGAGGGTCTGGCCCTTTGACTTTGTCATCGGCTCCGCCCACGTGGTCAACGGGCGCGATCCCTACTATCCCGCTTTCTACGAGGGTCGCAGGGAGGAAGACTGCTACCTGGAATATTTTCAATGCGTTCTGGAAAATATGGAGGCCTTCGCCCAATACGATTCCCTGGGGCATCTGGATTATGTGGTGCGCTACGGCCCCAACAAGGACCTCTATTACACCTTTCAGAAATATCAGGATGTCCTGGACCCGATCTTAAAAAAGCTCGCCATGACCGGCAAAGCCCTGGAATGCAACACCGGCGCCATCCGGTACGGACTCCGGGAATTAAACCCGTCTCTTCTTATATTAAAGAGGTACCGCCAGCTCGGCGGGGAGTTCATAACCATCGGCAGCGACGCCCACACCCCTGACCGCCTGGGCGACGGCTTTGAGCGCGACTGCGAGGTGCTGAAGGCCGCGGGCTTCTCTTATTATACGATTTATGAGAAGAGAAAACCAAAGTTCCTGAAATTATAATAAGCTGTCTGGCACTCCCTGCGCGATGCGGGTTTCCCTGAGAACCATTGCGTATATCATTTTATAGTGAACGACATTATGTCATGTGCATTCTCTTAAACGACAAATATTTTGTCGATCAATATAAATACATACTGTCCCCGCCTCCTTAATATATTGAAAAAAAGGCTGCTGCCCAAAGCTGTTTTCATGGCCGCGGGCGGCAGCCGCTGATATTTTCCGAGGCAGCCATGAAAAAGCACCCCATCCTTGTCGGCACCCTGATTTTGTCCTCCGCCAGTATCATTTCCCGGCTCATCGGCTTTTTTTACCGTATTTACTTATCCCGCGCCTTCGGAGCGGAGGCTCTCGGCGTTCTGCTGATGACGGCTCCTGTCACCGCCATGGTCAACGCTGTCAGCTGCGCCGGAATCCAGACAGCCCTCTCCAAGCGGATCTCCGAATTAAAGGACTCCGACCGGCGGGGGCGAAAAGCTTACCTGCTCTGCGGCCTGTTCTGGAGCGTGGGGCTTTCCTGCGTTCTGGGCGCGCTGGTATGGCGCTTTTCCTTTTTTCTCTCCAACGGATATCTGCAGGAGCCCAGAACGGAGGCCCTCTTAAAAATCACCGCGTTCTCATTTCCGCTGTCCGCCGCCCACGGCTGCTTCTCCGGATACTATTTCGGCAGGCGAAAAACCCGCGTTCCCGCCACAAGCCAGCTGGTCGAGCAGCTGGTACGGGGGAGCTGCGTGGTCGCGCTGTGCGGCCTGGCCGCCGCCCGGGGATGGGAGGTTTCCTTAAGCTTCGCTGTGCTGGGCTCCGCCGTGGGGGAGCTGGCCGGGGTCGTGGTCTGCCTGATTTCCATACGCATGGAAAATATACATGCTTCGTTGGAAACGCATACGAGTTCCAACAGTCACAGGCAGCCTGGCACTCAAACAAGATTCAACGGTTACATACAGTCCGGCGCCCTTTCCCGCACCGGAAAATTACTTTCCATGGCGGTTCCGCTGTCCTTCAACCGGCTGGCGCTGAACTTCCTGCAAAGCCTGGAGGCCGTGCGCATCCCCCTCTCCCTGCAGCTTTACGGCTATTCCTCCTCCCAGGCTCTGACTGTATACGGCATTCTGACCGGTATCGCCCTGCCTGTCCTGTTTTTCCCGGGGGCTTTTCTGGGGGCCTTCAACCATATGCTGCTGCCCACTGTCTCTGAGGCGCAGAGTCAAAGGGCCTATGACAGAATCCGAACCCTCACCGTCAACACCGGCTTTACCGTGGTATTCGGGGGACTATTCTGCGGCCTTGCCTTTTTTATGTTTTCCGATTTTCTGGGCGGCACCGTCTTCGGGGAGCCGCTGGCAGGAGGATATATCCGCTCCCTGTGCCTGCTCTGCCCTCTTCTTTATCTGAATCAGGTGCTCTCCGGCATCCTGCAGGGTCTTGGCAGGGCCTTTACCATCTTTTTTATCAACGCGGTCAGTGTTTTTATCCGGCTGGGCTTTGTTTTTTTCTGTATTCCGCGCATTGGAATCCAGGGATATTTTTACGGGC
>JAJQCU010000122.1:10326-10817 GCA_021202575.1 Lachnospiraceae bacterium | reverse complement strand
CGTCACCCCCTGAGCGGTAAACTCCTCCAGAAGCTCCACATCTCCCGGCAGGGAAAGCCAGTCGGAATCGATTAAAATCACCTCCGGGCAAAGGCCGGTCTGAGCCGCATAATCCTTCAGAGAGTCCGTGCTCAGAAAGCCCCTCTTCGTATAGACACACCACTCGTATGCCTGCGCTCCCGCCGCGGATTCCTCCTCATCCCCCACAAAAAGCACAAAATCATACTCCTGTATCTCCTGAAGGCTGACGGAGACCCGGTATTCATTCTCCCCCGTCATTTCGGACGTAAGCACCTCAGCGTATTCATTTATCCCGTATTCATTCCACTGATCCTTCATCACGCTGGTCGCCTGAAATAAAAACAGCAGCACCAGCATAATCAGCGTAATGGTAAAAAACTGTCTGCGAGAAAGCATACCTCATACGCCTTTAATAGTTGTAACCATAATCAAGCCACAGATTAAACAGATTGTCGATATTCTGCTCCAGC
>JAJQCU010000122.1:8735-10316 GCA_021202575.1 Lachnospiraceae bacterium | reverse complement strand
CATAATACACAGTCATCTCGTTGGGATACAGCTCCCGGAGAGCCTCCGCCCAATAATAAAATTTGGACAACACAATCCAGCGATTCTCCGCCTGATACTGCGTCACTGACCTGTATATGGGCAGCGTCCTTGAGGCGCCCTCCACGGAAATAGACTGACCGCTTTCCTCATAAATCCCCTCATAATCATAATCCAGCGGTATTTTCTCCACAAAAAAGTACACATACTTTGTGGGAATCGTGATATCTGTATCCTCATCACCGTATTTTATCTCGCTCAGGAGGGTATACAGCTCATAATGGTATCCGTAATCGTACGCCATTAAGCGCTCATCGTTGGCGGAGCAGATCGTCCAGGTATAATCCTCATTTTCCCGGATGATATTGGTCAGGCAGGTAACCGCATCGTTAGATTCCAGGGCCACCCTCAGATAAGGGCTTCTCACCCGCCCTGCCGCACACAGAAAACAGATCACCCCGGCGGTGACCGCAAAGGACGGCGCGTCAGCTATCCACCGTTTTTTTGTCCACCCAAATACCAGCGTCAGTACACTGTCCGCAGCCATGCACCACAGAACCGGCAGACAATAACAATAATACAGGGACGAGCGCGTAGCGTTCATCAGCTGAGGAAGCCCCAGATATACCGCCGACAGCAGCACCAGCATAAATACCATAAACAACGCCGTAGTGAGCAGTCTGGCCGCGTAATCATTTTTCCTCAAAATGAAATATACTACCGACGACACAAACAGGATAATCTCACTCACCAGCACCGACAGAGAAAGGATATAGGCATTCTCACGAAAAATATTACTGCCCAGTGAGACCAGGAAAATATTCCGATACCGGTATACAATGTTCCGAAGCTTCCAGCGAAGGCTGGACAATCGGCCCGCAAAGCCCTCCAGGCCGCTGCCCAGCCGAATCATCATGAGCGATATCCTTTCCGTCCCGCTCCCCTCTGTGCTGCTGTCCGGAGCGGCAGTGACTCCCAGAACGCCTTTCGTCTCAGAGATCCCTTCTGTTCCGGAAATTTCTCCCGTTCCAAAGCTCTCTGTCGTTTTGGATGTCTCCTCTGTCTCAGAGCTCTCTGCCGTTCCGGATATCTCCTCTGTCTCAGAGCTCTTCACCGTCTCAGATATCTCTCCTGTTCCTGAAACCTCACCTGTTTCAGAAATCTCTCCCGTCTCAGAGCTCTCCCCTGTCTCAGATGTCTCTCCCGTCTCAGAATTCTCCTCCGTGTCAGAAGTGTCCTCCTCTGAATCAGAAGAGGAGGAACCGGAGCTTCCCCTGATAATATTCATCCCCCAGTTCAGAGACCCCTGCAACGGCGTTCCCGTAGCATACGCGAAAGCCATCGGAAAAACCGCGATGCCCACACTGATGATACAGGTAAGAATAATCCGTTTAAAATAAGGCTTTCTGAACAGCCGGAATATATATCCCACCGCCATGGCCGCGCAGAAAAGCCCGGCGATCATCGTTCCGTAAAAATGCACCGCCAGCGTCATAGCAAAGCTCATGGCAAAACCCGCCAGCCCCCAGTTGAAACGACCGGAACAGAAAACGACAACCAGCA
>JAJQCU010000122.1:0-8725 GCA_021202575.1 Lachnospiraceae bacterium | reverse complement strand
TCGGCCTCCAGCTCCTTTTTCTGATACTCAAAGTAAGCGAAGCCGAAATAGATGGCAGGCAGAATAAAGAGCATCCCGAATTCCTGAGGCAGCGCGCTCGCGTATCGAAGATAAAATCCATCGTAGAAAAAATCAGAAACCACATATATCAGCACCGCCGCGTAGGGCAGATACCGGGATCTGGCGCAGGCCTTCAGGAAAAACAGCAGCATGAAATGAACCATGACCGTCTGCGTCAGGCAGAATACCCGCAGCAGCACATAGGTCTCGATACCGAACACCGCGTGAAGATAATATATGACACAGTGAAAGCCGAAGGGATATACTCCCGCCACAAAAATAGTTCCCTCGCTCATGGAATTGATCCAGTAATTGTGCACTACAAGATCAGTGGCCACATAGCCATAATTCTCAAGCATATTGGTTCCGTACATCCAGACCAGGCAGACGAAAAGCCCCACCGAAAAGCAAAAATCCAGCGGATGCTGCCTCACTTTTCCCGCGCATTTTCTGATAAACCCGCCAATCAGCGCTTTGAACCAGCCGGTCAGATTGATGGCAAATCTCTTTCCTCCCAGCTCTCCGCGGCTCAGCCTGACAGCCTCATTCCAGAAAACGCCTGTGATATCGGCTACGCCGCGCTGTCTGGTCTTCAGATATACGAGAACCGCGGGGATGATCATCCCAGCCAGTAGCGTAAAGCAATTGGAAATATGGGCAAGCTGCAGCAGGAACACCAAATTCATGATATAAAAATTTCCAATCATGAAGCTCATCATCAGCCGTACAACCAGACGGAAATCCCGAAGCTTAGGGTTAAACAAAAAGAACGGCACACCGCAGGTCAGCGTCATATAGATGATATATATC
Organism: Lachnospiraceae bacterium; assembly: GCA_021202575.1. GTDB lineage: Bacteria > Bacillota > Clostridia > Lachnospirales > Lachnospiraceae > RGIG6307. The sequence continues at coordinate 7,855 of JAJQCU010000122.1, read as the reverse complement.
ACCGTCGTCTGTATAATCGTCAACGTGACCATCGACATGGCGTTCCTTCCTCCTTTCCCTTTGTCCGCGGTCCGGATCTCTGGCCGCTATGAAAACATTCGAATCATTTCCAGCATTTCACTATCCACGATCACTTTGGACTTTTTCAGCTGATCCAGCGTTTCCAGGAAATGCTTCTGATCGTTCATTTCAAAATAATATCGCATCCAGCAGCGGAAGGAGTCCACATGATCAGGAAAAAGCTCCATGGCGCGTCCGCACCATACCTTTGCTTCCTCATAATGCTTTATCTCCATCAGGCGCTGGGCGATCCAGGCGATATGACCCGCGGTCAGAGAATTCTTCTCTTCTTCAAGAGTTCCTTCTTCTTCCATTTCATCCTCCCAGTCCTCCTCGCCGTATTCCTCCCAGCTCTCTTCCTTCAGAGGATCCCGGGATTCTCCCTCTCCGGCGGCCCTTAATCTTTCCTGTTCCGTTGCCGCCCGCTCCTGTACTTCCCCGCGGTACAGCTTCTCGCCCGCGTCCGCCATCACTCCCACAAAATACAGCTGTTCCACCTCGGTAAAGACCCTCTGCGCCAGTACCCGGTTCATATATTCCAGCAGCAGGACGCAAAGCTCCTGCCAGTTCTCCGGCTCCTTCTCAATTTCCTGGCCAAGCTTTCGCACATTCATGCGGAAATCGTTCAGCGCCTTGCTGAGCACCGACGCGGCATAATGGGAGGTCTCGGAATCCTCACTGTTCAGCGCCAGCGCCACGGAGGCTAACGAATCATCGATATCCCCCTTGATGACGTTCAGCATCAGCTGGCGCAGCTGGGACTGGTCCGACACCGTCAGCGCCTCCTCAATGGGGACCAGGTTCGTCTCCCGCTCCACGTCCGCGCTGACATGGGACTCCACCCGCTTCTTGCTGAACATGACGTCCCCCAGGTCCACCGTTGAACGGAAAAAAATAACCCTGATCAGCATGCTGACCAGAAAAAACAGCGGTCCAGCCACCGGACAGATCGCCATGCAAAAGGCCTTGATCACCCAGGAAAGGCGCTGATTCTCCCCTCTTTTATTTTTTTGGTGGAATATCAGGCCAAAGAGCAGATAAATCAAGGCAATCGCTGTATTGATGATTAAAATCAGAATAAAAACACGCTCGCTCCTGCTCATGAGAATACCACATCCTCCTGCAGGATTGCTTCAACCCCTATCTCCCGGAAACGGGAAATGACAATCTGCGCGCCCTCCCCGTTGGTATTGGACAGCAGAACATACAGCTTCCCGTCCTCAAGCTCCCCCAGGTAATCCGATCTGCGAACCAGCTTTCCGGCTCTTTCCCCCATGGCCGCAAGCTGTTCTCCGGCAGTGGGGAGCAATATCAGCGCGCACTCCGTCAGACCCTTTTTCTGCGCGGCCAGATAGGCCTTCACCAGCGCGGTAAAGGCGGATTTTTCCAGAATCTTCGTTCCCTCCATAAACCGCTCGCTCTCCAGCGCCTTCTGATATCTGTTGGCGCGCAGCACTGCGTTCTGAATCAGATATCCGGTCACCTTCAGCAGATTCCCAAGGCTTAAATTCAGCCTTTCCCAGGGAATCCCCCAGATCATCAGAATCAGCTGCAGCTCCTCTCCCTCAAAAATGCCGTTGGCTAACAGCGGGTACTTCTCCGTCTGCCCCTTATTGACGTAGACCTCCCGCTTCATGACGCTCTCGTACAGCTCTGCCATCTCATCATAGCGGATGGAGTTGCCTAACTCCCTGGCCTTGGCTGAGGTGGAGGAGAACAGGCGGGCATAGCTTTTATTGGCCACCGTGTAGATCGCCACATCCTTGCTTTCCAGAAGCCTGGCGATCACCTCCGCGGCATAAAACATGACCTCCTCCGGCGCGTACTGCTCCAGCTGGGAGGTAATCTCATAAACCTTGCCTATACTCTGATTGTGGTTGACAAGCTGTCCCTCCAGCACGTTTTTGATGCGCACATTGCTGGTGTTGATATTCTGAATATCGCTGACCTGACCGGACAGATACTCCTCCCTCTCCTCATTTTCCTTCCGGATCACATTCAGCTGATCCCGCAGATATCCCACCGCCAGGCCGACGATAAACAGCTGCGCCGCCCAGACATAGGTATTGTAATCCATTATGACCTCAAAGCCGGACCGGGTATACATCTGCCGGAAAAAATACCCCGCCACAGCCATGATGGCGGAAAAGGTAGCCTGCTGCTGCCCGTAAACCAGAGCGAATAAAAGCACATAGAGCAGATAAAAATCCAGCTTCGCGAAATACTGGCTCCCTGTTGCCCGGTTATTCAGCATGAAGAATGGAACGAAGCAGATCATATTCTCCAGGAAAGGGAGCGCCGCTCTGGCCACCCCCAGGACAGTCTGGCGAAAGCGCCCGGCAAACCACATGCCCTGATCCTCCTGCGCCAGAAAGATCTTTTTGTGCTTTCTGATGTAAGAGGCGATGGCGGAGACCACCGCGTATGTACTGTTAAAGATTCTGGCGTGGAATTCCTCAAAAAAGGCTTCATTGGAGAGCACAATCCTGTACTCCTCGCCCACCGTATTGTCCTGAATGGTCACGCCCCGGCCCAGCTCCTTCTGGATCATCTGGGCCAGATCCATCTCCGTGATCTCTGAGGAGGAGGACAGATGGTACAGGGACCGTTCATGCTCCGGGGTCTCCACAATCTGATACAGGAACTGCACCGCGTCCGAAATATACAGCAGTGAAAATTTCTTTCTCTCGCTGGCCTCGATCACGCCGGTTTTCAGAGCCTGCACACACATTCTGGAGCAGACGTCCACCGCCTCCTCCTTTTTCGTGGGAACAGCGCAGAGATGATCCATGCGCAGAATCACGATATCCAGCCCCGGAAAGCTCTGGTATTTCTGGCACAGCTCCTCCCCCTGAGCGATGACCATCGACTCAAAACCGGCGGCGCTGGCCGGCATATCCTCACTGATATCATTATGGCAGGAGCTCCCGAACACAGCCTCGGAGGAAAGATAGATAAACCGGCCGCATTTGATGAGGGAGTACGCCATCAGAATATTCAGAAGCCCGGCGGAGTAGCGCACGGATTCCTCCCTGGCGTTCCCCCAGTCGTAATTGGTGTCGTACGCCCCCATGAAAATGGTGACGTCCGGGTTCACGCTCTCCAGAATTTCCTTAATGCTGCTGCTCTCATAGGGAAAGGAATATTCCTCAAACACATACTTGTATTCCCCTTTTTTGACGCTGCTTCCGGAAAGGACATAGATACGGTTTCCCTCTTTATTCAGTTTTTCAAGAATTGCGTCGGTGACGTTGCCGCCTCCGCCAATCAGCAGAATATCCATGCCTGTCTTTTCTTCCTTCAGCTGTCAGTTTCCAATTCCTTTTCCCGGTGTACCGTCACAATCATAATCTTACTTATGTCACTGCCTGTGCCGTCAGCCAACGTGGGTACGGCCTTCATCCTTCCTCTTCGGCCAAAATCCCCTGCTTTTGCAGCTGGCCGATAAACAGGCCGCAGTCTTCCAACGCCTCCTGTCTTTCCAGGCCGAACCGCCCGCACAGCTCGTCCGCGATTTCTTCCCTGGTCCGCCCTTCGCACAGCTTCCGCCAGATCAGAGCGCCGGGTTCGTTCAGGCAGACCGGCCTGCGAAAGGCAAGTCCCTCCTGCTTCATATCCAGCAGCCAATACCTTCCTGCCGCGTATCTCAACTGGAACCGATCCTTCATCCGGATTTCCCTCCCGCTTCGGATAAAAGCTTTCCCTTGCTTTAATCCTGAAGGACGTGATAAATGATCTCCATAAAGGCCGCCGCCGAGACGGGCTTCGTCACATAATCAGCCGCGCCGGAGCGGTGAACCTTCTCGATGATCTCTTTTTCCTTGTCCTCCGTCATGAGAATGACAGGCGCCCTGCTGACCTTCTGAATCTCTGTAAGGAGTTCAAAGCCACTCCCGTCGGGCAGCGCCACATTCAGGGCGATCACATGATATTCCCTGTCATCCGGCTTCAAAAGCGTCAGCGCCTCCTGCCCGGTGGAGACCGCCTCCACCTGATACAGGGGCTCGTCCTCAAAGATTCTGCGGACCATCTCTGTCAGCGCCGGATCATCATCCACCACCAGAATCCTTCTCGTCTCATTCTCCTCCTGCCGCATCTGATACTCCGTGTCCTCATCGATCATCTGCAGCATAATATCCGCGATGGCCGGGTCAAACTGGGTTCCCTTTCCCTTCTCAATTTCCGACCGCACCGTTTCCTGCGGCAGCGCCTTCCTGTAGCTTCTGTCCGACGCCATGGCGTCGTAAGCGTCAGCCACGCCGATGATTCTGGAAACCTCCGGGATGCTTTCCCCGGAAAGCCCGTTGGGATAGCCCTTCCCGTCATATCTCTCGTGGTGGTACTTGGCCGCCATGGAATAAGCGGGGAATTCGGTGATTCCCTTCAGAATATGATATCCCGCCCCCGGATGGAGCTTGATCATGTCATATTCCTCGTCCGTCAGTTTGCCGGGTTTATTGATGATCTCGCCGGGAACCCGGATTTTTCCTACGTCATGCACCAGGCCCGCGTTGTAAATCTCAGCCTGCTCCTCCTCATTCTTCCCCATGCGCCTGGCGATCTCCCGGCTGTAGCGCGCCACCCGGACGGAATGTCCCTCCGTATATTGGTCCTTGGCGTCGATGGTCTTGGAGACGACCTCCAGCGTGGCCTCATACAGATCGTCCAGCCTCCGGTATCCCTCCATCACTTCCTCGTTATAAGCCCTGATGTTTCTCTGGGAGATGGTACAGAAGACAATGATCGCCCCCAGCACAAACAAAAGCAGCAGCAGACACCTGGCCGAGATTGCGATCACGCCGCTGTACAGGTCGCTCGTCTGAATGATCATCACCGTGTACCAGGAGCTTCCCACCTCATCGGAAAACACCAGACAGCTTACTCCATCAATCTCCGCGGTAAAAGTTTCCCCGGGATTTGCGGAAATCTGTTCCAGAATCCCCGCCATCTCCTCATCCTCGCTGTAATCCTTTCCCTTCTCTCCCGAATCCGTGTGCGCCAGCACCAGGCCGTCGCCGCTGACGATAAAGCCGTACCCGCAGTCGTCCAGGTTGATATTTGCCGTCACTGTATCAAGCGAATCTAAAGACACATCCAGCGAAGCCACGCTGACCCCGTCGTTTAACAGGCAGCAGACGGAGATAATCACCTGCTCTGTCATAACGTCAAAGTAAGGTTCCGTGATCACCGGCTCTCCTTCTCCCGCTAACGCCGCCAGATACCAGTCTCTTTCCACAGGCACGTAATCCTCCCCGGGCTCCCATAAAAGCCCGTCCAGATATTCGCCGCCGATCCAGCCGTAGACCGCGGTATAGCTTGCGTCGATCTCCGCCTGGTAGAATTCCGTCTCATTGACCAGATATTCCAGAAGCTCCTCCTGAGAGTCGCCCCTCTCCATCATCAGATTCAGGGTGGCGGCCGTAATGCTCAGCGTATCCATACTCCTTGTGAGGAAATCCTCCACCTGCTGGGACTGCTGCCTGAGCGCGCTCTCCCCCAGCGCCCTTCTGTTGGAAATGGTCATCTGAAAAAAGCTGAATATGGTATATCCCATAAGCGTCAGCAGAGCAATCACGCAAAACACGATGGTCGCCGGATACAGAGCCTTCATTTTCCGATACCGCTCGTTTCCCTCGTAAACACGCCCCGACAGGGCCGCTTTCTCCCTCTCTGATTCCTTTATCTTTTCTGTCATAAGCAACTCACCTGCGCAAAAGTGCCCGCAGCAGCCCGCGGACCGGCATCAGTTCCATCCACATAAAGCTTAACAGCCTGTAAACCGGATTCCGGACAGACACCCTGCGCCCCTTTCTGACAAAGGCGGCCAGCACACCGATCACCTGCTCCGGCTTCAGGGGACCCTCCACCTGCGTCTGGTTGTCCCCCGCAAAATATAGTCCTTCCGCCTTCCTGCGCCGCAGACGGTGCAGGACCAGCATCCCCCCTTCTCTCCTGTACAGGAACACGTCCCCTGGCCGCAGCTTCCCGGGATCCGCGGGAACAATCACCGCCTCATCCCGGCCAGGGACAAACAAAGGATACATACTGTAGCCCCGGGGGGAAATCTGTACCGCCTTCCCCTCGGACAGCAGCTTCGCAATGTCCTTTTTCCCCTCCTGTTCCATGGCCTGTCTCCTGTTTAGCCGCCTCTTCCATTCAAAAGATCCGCCCGTAAAATCCTTTTATCCGCGGAATATGATACTGGATTTTCCTTTCCGGCAGCCGAATATATCTTACATCTTTTCAGTAATTACATCAACACTTTTTCTGAATTTCTCCCACTCTCCGAGGCATTTTTTGTGATTTTTTTGTCATTATCATACAAATTCAGATGGCCGGAGCGTTGACGGTTTTGTAAATATTTGGTACAATGTGTCCGCCGCGGTCACAGTCTCATCTAAAAAATGACCTGCCAGGAAGAGAGCAAACCATGAAGCCCGCAGAAAACTTTTCCCTGCAATATTTATCAGACATCCCCTATCTCCTGCCCTGCGGCCAGGCCATCGCTGACTGTAAAAGAGGGCTCCGGCTCAATGAGACCGGCGCCTTTCTCTGGACGGCATTACAGGAGACTACAGACAGAGAAGCCCTGCTTGCCCGGCTGGCCGCCCACTACGACGCGGATTCAGAGGAGATGAGCCGCCTTGAAGAGGATCTTTCCTCTTTTCTCTCACAGCTTCGCGTGCACGGACTGCTGACGGAGGACAAGTTTGCGGACTCTACGCATAATCTTGAAAACAATCACGCGAATTCTCTGCACAACCTCGAAGACAGACCCGCGGACTCTCTGCATAATCTCAAAGACAGTCACGCGGACTCTCTGCATAATCCCGAAAACAGTCCTGTGGACTTACCGACAGTTTCTCATGCTGTTCCCGCGGATTCATCCATCACCTGGAAAATTCTGCGCATCGGTGGAGAGCGAATCAGGATTCAGGGTCCCGCAGAGCTTTTGAACGACGCCCTGCTTGCCTTTCAGGAAAAGAAGTCCGCGGCATCCGGCTCTGATTTTGATCTGAGGGAAACCGCGGCGTTCGGCTCTGACTTTGATCTGAGGGGAGCCGCATCGTCCGGCTCTGGCTTTGATCTGAAGTCAACTGCAGCGTCTGACCTTATCTGTGATCTGGAGGTCACTGTATCCCCGTTGCCCAGCATCTCCGGCGATTTCGGGACGTCTGCTTCCTCGCCCTCCATCTGGCATAAGGGCGCTTCAACTCACCGCGTCTGTCTGCTGAAGGATCCGCAGCTGTGTGTAACAGAGGATGAAAGCACCTATTATTTCTCTTTCCCCTCCGCGCAGCAGCTTCCATACGGAGAGATCGGCAAAGATGGCTCCCGCGCCGCGTTTTATTACCGCCCCGCTGGCCTCGGCGCAGACTTTCCCTCAGAAACTCTCAGAGAAGAATTTTTTCATTCCCTTCGTCTGGCCTTCCTCTATCACGCGCAAAAAAAGGGCCTGTTTGCCATCCACTCCGCGTCCATTCTCTATCAGGGAAAGGCATGGCTGTTTTCCGGCCACTCCGGCATGGGCAAGTCCACCCATGCCCGGCTGTGGACACAGCTGTATGAAACACCCCAGCTCAACGGAGATTTGAATCTGCTTGCTGTCACCCCGGATGGCCCCATGGTCTACGGGATGCCCTGGTGCGGCACCTCCGGAATCTATACTGACCAGGCCTATCCTCTGGGCGGCGGCATTCTGCTGAAGCAGGACCGGCAGGACTTCTGCGAGGAGCTTTCCCCCGACAAAAAGACGCTGCTTTTATCACAGCGCCTGATCTCCCCCGTCTGGACG
>JAJQCU010000081.1 GCA_021202575.1 Lachnospiraceae bacterium | reverse complement strand
GCCTCATACAGCCCTGACCAGGCCTCGTCAATGACCTGTGAAATCGCAGCCGCGGCCTGCATATCCTCAGACATATCCAGGTATTCTGCACCCAGCGTCTCTATGATCTGCTGCTCTGTGGCTGTCCCTTCAATGATGGCCTCCTGAGTCTCCGAGAACTCAAACCCTTTCTTGGTCATCGCGTCATAGGAACCTGACATGATTTTCCCAAGGCTTGTGGCATAATCAACCATGGTCTGGGTGTCGATTTCCCCGCCCCCGGACATGCCCATCGCGTAGTCACTCAGCGTATCCATCATGGTAGTGATCGCGTCCACATCAGAAAAATAGGTGGCGAACTCAGCCGCCGCGGCAATCATGGATTCATCCCCGTAAATGCCGTTCGCCTGGATTTCAGAGGCCTTCTCCGTGATCGCGTCAAACTCCGCTTCCAGAGCCTGTGCTTCCGCACTCATGGTCACGACCACCTCATCATTGACAGACCCGGAAACGGCATTGATCGCGTCCACTGCGCTGGTTGTATCCGCTGTCACCTCAACCTCAAACTGGGAGACATAATCCTCATCCAGCATATTCCCCAGGACAGTTACCAGCTGATTTTCGGCGTTCAGCTGCGTGTTATATGCCTCCGTGCAATCCTCAATCCAGCTGATTGCTTTCCTTATCCCGGCAAAACCGGTATAGGCCGCAAGCGCGCTCTTTATCATGGACTGAAGCTGGCTTGCCTGCTCTACTCCCTGTTCGATTGTGCTGTTGAACTGGCCCTGTTGTGTGGTGTTATCCCGGATATAACGCTCAGTATTGCTTACCGTCTGTGACAGCTGCAAATATGCCGCGTTCGCTGCCTCCACATCCATGCTGTCAACTGCCGCGTTCATTGCTTCCTGCTGCTGTATGGCCTGGTCTAACTGTGCCCTTAACTGTTCCAGGCCCGCATTCGCCTCATCCGCGCCAATATTCATGGGATTGTTTTCAATCTGCTGAATCCGGCTCTGTATGGCCTGCAGCCGGGACTGCATGGAATTCATGTCCGCCGTCATATCCGCCGGGAATAAGTCCATTTGCGCGGCTGTCTGAGCGATCCGGTTCTGGGCTTCATTCAAGGCACTCAGCTTTTCGTTTGCGCTCTGAATTTCCTGCTGGAACCTTTCAACCCCCGTTGAGGTGAATACCTCAAGATTATCTGATTGCCATTCAACCGGAAGCTGTACGGGGGCCTGCGGGTCCACCAAGGGATCCGGAACATCAGGTTCAACCGGAAGCTGTACGGGGGCCTGCGGGTCCACCAGGGGATCCGGAACATCAGGTTCAACCGGAAGCTGTACAGGGGCTAAAGGAAAATCTATCTGGGGAGCTTCTACACCCTGCATGGCAGCGTTCATTTCATCAACCGCAGCTGTCGCTTGCTCTATCTCGTTCCTCGCATTCACGATTGATGTAGTGTCTATCGGAGTTTCCATGGTAGAATCCAGCGTTTCCATTGCAGCAACCGTCATATTCACCACATTCAGCGCATTATTCAATACCGCTGTGAAATTGTCATGGAGCGCAATGGATGAACTGATCGTCGCCATAAAATCACCTCTTCTTCCCCGATTTCGCCTTGTTTTCGGCTTTTTTCTTTTCCTTCTTGTCGTTTTCCATCTTGACCTGGATGGCACCTACTATATAGGCCTTTTCCTGCTCATCCATTTCCAGAAACTGTGATGGAAGTATGTGCAGCTTATGGAGGGCGTAATATGCGTAATTCGCCTCCCAGTCCCCTCCCTTGATCAGTTTTTTGCTTCTTTTACTTTGTCATCAAAAGAAACATCATATCCCTGGAGCTTCTGCACGAACGAGGCCAGGTCATTGTACTCTCCCGGGTCATCGACCAGTTCCATCAGCAGGTCCTCCGGCGTCTTTACCCCATAAGAATCCTGAAGCTCTGCGTCATACAGGTCAGGATCGACAGTTGACGCAACGATCATTTTTTTGATGTACTCGCTGCTCTTCACCTTCGGCCTGTACATATTCTGCTTGCCGGTCACTGGCACCTCTACAGTGCAGGCTTCCCTGATCACTTCATTTTCCCTGGAGGTGATATGCTTAAACTCCCATTCCAACGGCTCCCCGTTTTCGTCACACAGTGACTTTGTGGCAGCGTATTTCTCATTACTCTTCACAACCTTGTTGGCGCGCATAAATTTAGCGAAATTTGACATTTTATGAATCCTCCTTATTGTTTTTCGATTATTTATTTCAACCCACGCTCCCACGCAGGGAGCGACTCTACCATAGTACCTCCTTGGACATTGCGATACATCAAAAACCCCCTGTGCGGGCCAGTCAGCGCCGCACAAGAGGCATTACCCTTAATTGGTCAGGAACCCATCCAGATCGGCAAAGCTCTCCGGCATGCTAAAGTCGTCAAACGTGAAGTCCATATCCTCATCCAGATAGTCTCCATCAGCATCAAACTTTGCCAGAACCCCACCGTCAATATTACAATCAGACAGGATGATCGTCTGACGCCCCACGTTGGCAGTCGGATCCTCGTTTGTGATCTGTATTTCAAAATAAGTATCCTCGCCGGTATTTTTGTAATCAAGCATCATCTGGCGGAAAACACTGGTGTTGTAATGGAAAGTTGCGGATCCACTGCCGCTCCAGCCGGTCGCCTTATTGCCGCGTCCGGGCTTTCCAAGGATAGGCACCTCAGTCTTTTTCTTCTCAATTTTTGCTTCCAGGTTAATCGCCTGCATGAAATTATATCTGCGGGTTCCAATCGTCACAAAGCACTCAGCCAGGGACGCCGAAATCGTGTCTCTCGCTTTCATGGTCACATTGCTCATCCGGTATCACCTCCTTAATTTACGGTCACAGTCATGTAAAGCTTGGACATTGCATTTACAATTGTGATCGCGTCAGTCACAACAACAGATTTCTTGGAATCCCCCTGCTCCACAGTAATGTCGGAATCGGTGAAATCCTCAATCGCCCTCATATCCAACAGCTCATTGTGGATTTTTACAATGTCATACCACAGGGAAATCCTGCCTGCAGCGTCATTGGGCACCAGCCCCAGATACTTCTCCACAAAGAGTGTCGCCACATCATTCGCGATCTGGTCAATCACCCGGATGGTCTGGTTGCTCTGGAATACCTCACCGCAGTCATCCGTCAGGGTTACCAGTGTGTTAATGTCATCCAGCACCCGGATATCGGAGCCAACCCTGTGCAGGACAAACTCACCGGCGCTGATCGCCGCTTTCAGCTCAGACTGGGTATAATCCGCGCTGACGGTAAACTCACCGTTATATACACTGTTCTGGCAGGACTTATTGACCGCGCAGTTTGCTTCCAGGCCGGCCACCCAGTACACCAGGCTCGCTTCATTCCAGCCATCATCCGTAACAGGGTTCTTGACGCTGATCACGCCAAGGTAATCCGCTTCGGTGTAGTCATACAGCACCACCTGGAACTTGACGCCCATTTCATCACGCATACGCTCCACCCATGTGGCAAATAAAGATTTGATTGTATCATCGGTGGTCACAGCTGCCGCAATATTGAACGTATACTGCTCCGCCTTGTCAATAAACGCCTGCCATGCCGTGCCGTCCACCTCCGCATTGGTGCCTCCGGAAAGGGGCGTCCCCGCCGGCAATTCCAATGTTGCGTCCGTGTCGAAAGCCACATAGTCATTGTTCACCAGGTCGGCGGCGCTTGCGACAGTCTGCTCATCAACAGTGGCCGTGCCCATCAGCGTTGTCACATCATACATGCTTTCATCGTCAACGTTAGCCTGGATAACGATCTTCAGGTCATTCCCCCGGGTCCCGCCATAAAGCGCCGTTGCATAATCATTGGAGGCCTTATCTCCCCCAGACGTCAATTTGTACGCATACAACGTCTGGCAGTTTAAAAACAGGTCCCTCAGGCCCTGCATTTCATCCGCACTGTACGCATATCCAAAAATCTTCAGGCTGTTTTTCTGGAAATCCTCCTGTGTCACCTCAAAGACTTCCCCATCTGGCCCCCAGTCCAGCTCCAGCGGCATGGCCACTGTGCCCCGGTCAGAGAGGGTTGCACTTGCGGTCGCCGTGGATACGAAATTGATATACGCACCAGGCAACACCTTGTTCTGTGAAATAAAAATTCCACCGCCATAAGCCATTACTCACTCACCTTACCTTTCATAAATTCTTCAACCAGCTCCTCCACCTCGGAAATGGTGTACTGCCGGTCATTTTTTAATATCGCATTCAGTAAATCACGCCGCGCGGAAAACCTTTTGGATCCGGCCAGCAGCGCCTTTGTAAATGTGTGTTCGGTTTTTTCCGCCGTTTCCGTAACGGCCTCCGCCTTCCTTCTTGCCATCGCTTCACCTCGTATCGCTCTGGTCCAACGTAAGCTCCTCCATCGCCTCCTCTTCCTGCTCCTTAAATACGAACAGGTCATAGTTGACGAAAAATAAAAGCACGTTGTCCTCAATCTCATAATGCATCTGTGTCCCGCGTAACAGGTCCCCGTCTACGGTAATCCATTCCAGGCAATCTTCCATCTATTCACACACAGAATGTATCTCCGTGCGCGGATTCAGCTCATCTGCCGGGAAATAATGGATACAGAAGGGGTTTTCCTTAAAGTAACGCTTCCGCCCCTCCTTCGTGCCAAGGAACAGCCTGTGGGAGGGGCTTACACTGAGAATAAAAAAACAGGGGCTTTCCAATCCCTGCTCCTTATCCTCAGCATATATCCTGTAGTCATCGCCAAACTCCCCATTCAGGGCGGCGCTGATACCTTCAATGATGGAATTGATCATTTCATGCACTCCCTCAAAAACTTCGCCACCTTAGCTTCCAGCACCTGCGGGGCAATGTCACGGATTTCCTGCTCGGAAATGGTCATCATAAAATGGCCCTGCACCCAGCCATTGACAAGCTTTTTCCCAAGCGCTGGCACATACCGGCCTGCTTTTTGCCTGTGTCCGAATTCAACATAGCTGCTATACTCAACTGGATTAATAACTTCCACCTTGTATACATCGCCTTCCTTCTGGATTTTCCCGACAGTCCAGCCACGCCGGAGGGTCCCGCCTTTCTTTCCTTCAACTTCAACACTGATATGCTTTAATTTGGGGCCTTTTCTGGCTTTACATATATATTCCCCGCCAGAATATTCCCCGACAGGGGTCCGTTGTTTCACCTTCGCCAACAGACGCGCCGCCAGCTCCTTCGCACAGGATTCCACAAAAGCGTCCTCCTGCTGCGCAGCCTGTTCCAGCTGTTTCTGCAGCTTTTTCAGGTCCGATGAAAAACTTCCCATCCTTGCCATCACGCCCACCCCTCAAACAATTTCAGCATAATCTCCTGATGGTCGGCATACACCGCCGGTTCCCCGCTCATGGCATAGACGCCTGTCACACCGTTCTGGGTGACCGTGATCTTGGAACCGCCTCTGATCGTGACCTCCGGGGCAATGAAAAGCTTCTGCCCCTGGGATAATGCTGCAGCTGTGTCTGTCTGATCCACTGTGTCCAGCTTTTCAAATGACAGGTTGCAGGGCTGCTCTGTCAGGACCTCCACTTCCCTCTGCCGGGTCAGCTTCGAGGTGTCGTCCGTGACGTCCTGGTATTCTGTAACCGTGCACACTCCGCAGTAATATAACGCCTCATGCGCCGCCCGCGCCGCTTTCCTTGCGGCTTCCAGGGCGCCCATCAGTTCCACCTCAGGCGCCGGAAGGAACTGAATTCATCCCGGCCGTCTGTCAGCAGATGGGAAATGAATGTATCCAGGCGCTGCTCATCCGTCAGCGTGCTCTCCCCTGTGGCGAAGGTTGTGTTTTTGTCGCCTTCCTGCAGCTGTTTGATACCCACGCCCAGGTCGAGCATGGACAGGCTGTCCGGCGCAAACGTCTTCTTTGCCATGAGGAATTCCCCCAGCACCATATTGATGGCGATATGGGTCAGCCCTTCCGGGATTTCCCGCCAGTTGATATCGTTCTTTATGGTGCTGGTCACCTTGCTGATACAGAAATTCAGAAGGACCTCATCACTGTCCTGCATCTCATACCCCAATGCTTCCAACAACTTCACAACTGACTCATACATGGGGCGTTACCTCCTTAACCTCTGGACACGATCTTACAGAGTGCAATCGCCTTGTGGGAGATTGCCTTTTCTCCGTCATTGATGATATTCCAGTTCTCGCCGTTCGCAAGGTCGGTGTTGGAAGCGGAGGCTGTGACGCTTGACGGCTTCTCGAAGGAAATACCATCAACGCCGCAGATGAAGCGGTCACGCACATATAAGGTATCCTGCCCGCCATTGACAGCCGGGTCACGGTCCATTTCATAGGGCACGGAGTCACCGATATCGTCCAGGATAATGGAACCGGATCCCAGCACATAGGTTGTGTATTTGGTGTAGCCCTCACCGTCAACGTCATCATCTGCAGAAACATCTTCTGTGGGCATACCGTCATCAATCAGCACTGTGCGGCCATTCCATGTTCCAATGGTAAGGTCGCGCTGGATGCCGTCCGCGTCAGTATAAGTCAGATATTTCAGCAGGCGGAGATTTTCAAGGTTGGTCGCGACCTCGCTGTGCATGATCGCCAGCTTGAAAATGCCCTTGTTATCGCCGCAGGCCTTCTGGATGGCCTTGTTCAGCGTGCCGGCGCCCACCACGCCGTCCTCACCGCTGTACGAGGAAATATCATAGACATGCTTTGCAAGGAACTCCGTCGCAGCCTGTCCGGCAACAGTATCATCTTCTGTCATGGAAAAAATACCAGACAGGATGGCAAGCAGAATGGCCTGCTTCACCTCCATCTTGTAATCGCTGATCTGCGCAACCACATTGTCCATGAAATCAACACCAGCGGTGATATTCTTGCTGAAGCTTCTTTCCGTCCATCCGTCCATGCGGGAAGCGGTCACAAAACCCTGCTCATAGGTGGTGGTGTTCGTGGATGTAATATCGGTCGCGCCGTCATTATTCTGCGAAGTGTCGCCGGTAATACGCCCAAAATAGGGCACACGGGCATAAAGGGAACCGGTCTGGTTTGCCAGTGCGGAACGGGCATTCTCATTGGTGCCTACCGCGCCGGATTTTGCCAGCTCGGTCCTTGTGGTGTTGGGAATTCTCTCAACATATTTTCCAAAGGCTTCAATGTTGAAGCTTTTGCAGTCAAATTTAGGGTTCGGAATAGTTTTTTACCTTTCCTTTCTCAGTTTTAAAAATCGACCTGTACATTCGGGTTTGCGGCCTTAAATGCCACCATCTCCGAATAGGTCATCTTGGAGGTGTCAACCTCCGATCCGGGCTTCACGTTTCCGCTTGCTCCGGGCTGGAACCCTTTGAACTGCGGCTGCTGTGGCTGCTGGGTATTGAACAAAAATTTCGTGTCATCGGCGGCAGTCAGTTTCTCAATCTGCTCCTGCAGCCCCTTGACATTCCCATCCTTGTCAAGCTTCGCGCCCTCAAGGTCCAGCAGGGCCTTCACCGCCTTCACATTCCTGGCGTTTGCCCCTGTCAGGGCCTTCTCCACAGCAACATCCAGTTTCAGCTGGTTCATTTCGGCTTCATGGGCTTCCGTGGCCTTAGTGTTCGCAAGCTGCAGCTCCGCGATCTGCTGTGTCAGCGCTTCATTGTCGCCGGCTGATTTTTTCAGACCCTCCAGCTGCGTGTCACGCTCAGAAATCTGCGTCTGTAGGCTCTTGATCTCATTCTGCAGAGTAGATTTGGCATTCTCAATGTCCTCACCATTGGTTCTCATAATGCTGTCCACCTGCTCCTTGGATAATCCCATTTCTTCCAACTGTTTTCTTGTCATAACCTTCTCCATCCTTTCAAATACGTTTTTTACGGGGTAACTCCCATATGATTAGTTGGCTGTGTCGGTTTTACGCCTTGCCACACCCGGCAATAAAAAAACACCCTTGCGGATGCCTGTTTTACATCACTCCACTTAAAAACGCCTCTGATTTCTCAGGGGCGCTCTTTCTTCTATTTCAAAGCTTTAACAGACTTTCTATCAGCTTTAAATCGGTTATTTGGAATACAAGCTCATTTTTCTGCGGGTTAGAATCCTCGAATTTCAACCCTGCAAATTCAAGACGATTTCCTCTGATATCCGCATATGCATCATATACCTGTCCGCTGTTGATCATTCCATATACCTGTTCGGACTCATAGTTTATATCGTCACACACAACAAAAGAGGCATATATACTTTTGGTTCCTTTCTGAAGAGTTCCCAATATTGGTACAAGCGGTGCCCGTTCAGTAATTTTCACATAACCAGTGAACTTTGCTGCAAAATAACGGCGCCCAGCTGATATAATGTACAACTCTCCATTATCTGCCTGGATTGTTTTAATCGTTCTGTCCATAATCTTTTCCTCCAGCTAAACCATATTTTTCTCTGATAGCCTTTATTCTCCGGTTTCTTTCTTGATAGATATATGCAAAATCTTCATTATGTGTATCTAAACCTCCACGCCATCTTCCTTCTTTCTTTAATTTATCTTCTACTTTGCTTTCTTCACTAAGAACCCAATCTGTAACTTTTTCATATTCTTTCTGAGCTTGTTCCAAATCATTCACGTTTAATCCCTCTATACCCGAATTAGGATCATCTATACTTTTCCTGTATTTCCTTTAAGCGTCGTTTCAATTTTTCATTCACTGGTTTATATTCTTCTGAATTGGTATCCAACCCACCTATCCATTTTCCTTCCCTCTTTAGCCTTTCCGTTATTTCGTTTTCCTCTTCTATAGCTTCTTTTAAAACCAATTCCCATTCTTGTTGAGCCTTTTCCCGATTATTCATGCTTGTATCTCCTGTATCCGATTTTTAAACTTCTGGCAATACCAATCACATGCTCATGCCGTCCACTGAATTCGTCTATGTCAAGAATAGAAACATTCTCATCTATGTCATCTGCATTGCGCGTCAATTTATACACATATTTTTCATCAACACATCTGAGTTCCTTCAAATCATTTTCCATGAATAACCTGATATCCTGGCTGCTGAATGAATATTCATTATCTGACCCAACTGGATGATTGTGCGTGACATAGGCGCCCTTCAATTTATCCCCAAGATCGGCATCAGGATACACACCGTTTAAATTCCCAAAGCACTGTATCACTTCTCCCGACTTCGTGATAACCACGGCATTTTCAATATTGCTGTCTGCAATCTCTTTTTCATATTTCTCTAAGGTTGATAATACAGCATTTTCATCAGTATAGTCAACCTCTCCAAGCGTGACAGGATTTTTATGTTCTGTGACTCCCTCATTTCCATTTCCATTTCCGCTTCCGCCTGCAGCCAGTCCGGATTCTCCGCCTCCGTCAACATACTTTTCTTTCCACTCATTGTAAGTCATATCCCCCGGCACGGTGTACGTCTTGCCGTCTTCCCCGCGGGCTGCACGTTCCCCGACGCTGCCGAAGTCATCGGCAAAGTGCGGTATGGTGGTGCTCCGGCACCAGGGATGGAACGGCGGCGCGGTCACCCCGGCCTCATACTCGCTCATCTTATAGACCTTGCCATCAAGGCTCCGGCAGATATCCGATGTATGGGAATCTATCGTTGCCAGGATTTCATATTCCTCCACATCCAGCTCTTCATAACAGTCCTTTGTGGCCACGCTGGAAAAGTACGCCTCCTCCGTCATAACCAGGCGGCCGGCATTGTACTTTGACGTGTTCAGCTTCTTGGCAATCACGTCTATAGCCTTCTGCGGATCCTGGCCCAGCATGATGTTCTGTACCAGCGTGGTGTTCAGCTCATTGACCAGCTTTTCCTTGTTGGACCAGATCCGGCTGGAGAAGTTCTTTCCATCCGCCGCCCAGGGCTTATTGATGACTTTGGAGATGGTTCTTTCATCCAGGGTGGCAAAATCCCATCCAATCCCAACGCCCTTCTGTATCTCATAGGCGGTGTGATAATATCCGGATGTGTATATGTCCCTCATGGCCGTGTCAATATTATCCAGCTGATTCCCGTATAGAGCCTCTATGCTCTGCTGGGTCTGAAGTTTCAGCGCCTCCAGGCGGCTGACATGGTATCTGGCGGAAGCATTTTCCAGCTGTTTCATCCATTGGCCGGATATGGCATTCTCTTCGCCGTATTTGATATAATCCCTGACATCCCATTTGAATTCTGCCAATTCCTTACTGTTTAACAGTCTTCTGGCCTCTGCCATGGATATTTCATTGTTATCGGCAAACCGCTGGTACCACTTTGCAATTAGGCTTTCTATGGTCCTTTGCGCTTCCCGGTACTGGCGCTCTATATCAGCATAGCACTCAAGCCCTTTCCGGTTCTGCGCCTCTTCCAGCTGCTGGAAACGCTGCTTCCAGTATGATTTACTCCTCACCGCCATTCATACCACCATCCTGCCCCGGCCTGCTGCTCTGCTGATAAGGGTCATACTGCATCATCTTTTCCTGCTCAGCCTGTTCCTCTTCTTCGATCTTCTGCAGCTCAGCTTCCACATCGTCAGTCCACGGGTGCTGTGCAACCAGTGTCTGCTTTGACAGAATACCGACTGATTTCTGGATATTGTCAATGATATCGCCCTCATTCATCATCATATCCCTGTTGAAGATGATATTCACATCCTCGGCCTCAAAACTGCCCTTTCCGATATTGGCAAGGTGGGCATTGACAAACCAGAAGATTTTTTCAAAGGTCGCCTGGAATTCTGTTTCCATGTCGTTCGCGTCCAGATCGATATCACTGTACATGGACTGGATATTCATCTGGTTCGGGTTCCCGCTCAGGCGGTCATCCTTCGCGTCAAATCCCATGCCATTCTCAATCAAGGCCTTTTTAAACAGCTCCACAATGGCCTTGTAGTTATCTGCGTTTACCGTGACTTCCAGCGATTCCACGCCGCCTTTGGTTTCCCCGTCATACCGGACCTTAACCGAGCCATATGTAGCCAGGTTTTTT